>NZ_JBRRDR010000020.1:0-71523 GCF_056759755.1 Stenotrophomonas sp. STEN046 | reverse complement strand
GGGGGGGGGCCGGGGGGGGGGGGGGGTGGGGGCGCGCGGGGGGGGGGGGGGGCGGGCGGGGGGCCCCCCACCGCTCCCTCCGCGGGGGGCCGGGCCCGGCGGCCGGCACTACCGCAGCGTGGGCAGGGTCTGCTTCAAGCGCTCGATACCCTGCCACGGGTCGGCCTTCAAGCGCTTTGCCCGTGCCAGCGCCTTGTCCATCGGGAATGCATCGGCCGCGCTCACCCGCGCAAGTTCTTCCCAGCGCAACGGCACCGCAACGCCGGCACTTTCGCGTGCACGCAGCGACCACGAGCAGACGCTCGTCGCGCCGCGCGTATTGCGCAGCCAGTCGATGAAGATCACGCCGGTGCGTTTGGCCTTGCTCATCGTCGCGACGTAGCGGTCCGGCGCCTGTGCGGCCATGGCCTGTGCGAATGCTTCGCAGAACGCCTTGGTCGCGTCCCAGTCCGCCTTCGGCTGCAGCGGCACCACCACATGCACGCCCTTGCCACCAGACAACCGCACGAAGCTGTGCAGGCCGACCTGCTGCAGGCGGTCGCGCACATCGCGTGCGCCGCGTTTCACCTGCGCCCAGCTGACGCCCTCACCAGGGTCGAGGTCAAATACCAGCCGGTCGGGATGCTCCGGGTCGGCCACCGTCGCTCCCCACGGATGCAGCTCCAGGGTGTTCATCTGCACCAGCTGCAGCAGGCCGCGCACATCGTCGATGAAAACGTACTCCTCGCGCCCGCTCTTCTGCTGCAGCGGTACCGCATGCACGGCATCGCCCAGGCCGGCGCCGTGGTGCTTCTGGAAGAAGCAGGCCTTGCCCACCCCATCCGGACAACGTAGCAGCGACAGCGGCCGCCCACTTATCTCCGGCAGGATCCAGCGCGCCATCTGCCGGTAGTAGTCGGCCACGTCACCCTTGCGCAGCTTCCTGCCGGGAAACACCACGCGCTCGGGATGGGTGATGGCCACGCTTTCATCGCTGCCTGCAGGTGCCGCAACCACGGCAAGGTCCTTCTTGCGTTTATCGCTGCGCAGGCGTTTGAAGCTGGCCTGGCGCAGCAGGCCCTCCTTGCCCCAGCCACGGAACGCGACCTCGGCCACCGCAACCGGCTTCACCCAGCGCACGCTGGCAGCACTGAATGGCACATGCGATGGCAGTTCCAGGACCGGCGTTTTCACCGACAGCGGTTGCAGGGTCCGGGTCAGCGCGCGCAGCGCGTCATCATCGAAGCCGGTACCGACGCGACCGACATAGCGCAGCCCGCCCTTGTCCGGCGCTGCCAGCAGCAGCGAACCGAATCCCACCCGGGCGCCTTTCGGTGCGGTATGGCCGATGATCACGAACTCATCGGTATCCTCATGCTTTACCTTCACCCAGCTGCGTGCGCGGGTGTTCACGTAAGGCGCATCGACCTGCTTGCTGACGATGCCTTCGAAGCCGGCCTTGCCGCTGGCCTCGAACACGGCAGGGCCGTGGTCGATCACGTGCTCGCTGAAGGCAAGCGTTCCCGGGGTATTCCCGATCAGGTCCTTCAGCAGTGCCTTGCGCTCACGCAGCGGCACACGGCTGATATCAACGCCCGCCACACCCGGTAGATCGAACACGACGTAGCGCAGCGGTTGTTTCGAGCTGCCATCGATCACCCGCTGCAACGCAGCGAAATCACTGCGGCCCTGTGCATCGAGCACCACCAGCTCACCATCCAGGCGTGCATCGCGCACCGGCAGCGCCTGCACCGCCTGCACCACCTCGGGAAAATCGCTCGTCCAGTCCAGGCCGTTGCGCGAGCGCAGCTTCACCTCACCCTCGTGCAGATCTGCGAGCAACCGGTAACCATCCCACTTGATCTCGTGCAGCCAGCGCTCACCCTCCGGTGCGCTGTCGCGATGATCGGTGAGCTGTGGTTTGAACTGGCGTGGGTAGCCCTTGTGCAGCGCCCCGTCCAGCTTCAACGCACGCGCGTGCCAGCGTGCGTCGGCCCTGCGCCGCGGCGCGGCGCGCGATGCAGAAGCAGGTACTGCGTTGCGTGCGGTTGCCCGTCCTGCCTTTGCCGACGTGCGCGGGCGAGCGTCCAGCAGATCGTCCGCTTCGGCATCCTGCGCCTGTTGGTCGTCGCGCTTGATCAGCAGCCACTGCACCTGCCTGCCCTTCATCGCCGTGCGTACCAGTTTCCAGCCACCGGCCAGGCGCTGCCCGTGCAGCACGAAGTCGATCTTGCCCGCAGCCAATGCCTGCAGCGGATCGCCTTCGCAGGCCCAGCTGCCGTGGTCGAACACATCGACGTGGCCGGCGCCGTAGTGGCCTTGCGGAATATCCCCTTCGAATCCGGCATAGGACAGCGGATGGTCCTCCACCTCCACGGCCAAGCGCTTCTCACCCACCCGCAGCGACGGTCCCTTCGGCACCGCCCAGCTTTTCAGCACGCCATCCATTTCCAGCCGGAAGTCGTAGTGGCGACTGCTGGCGTGGTGCAGCTGGACCACGAAGATCGGCCGCCGCTTCGGATTGCCCCGGGCAGGCGCATCATCCGGCTCCGGGGTCTGCCCGCTACCGCCGCCCAGCCGGCGCTTGCGGCGGTACTGATGCAACGACATGGCTCAACCTGCCTTGCGTCGCGCGGTGGTTTTCTTTGCAGCCTTCTTGACGGCCTTCTTCGCGGCCTTCTTCGCAGGTGCCTTCTTCGCCGCCGTCTTGCTGGGCGCTGCCTTGCGCGTGGCGGTCTTCTTGGCCGGCGTCCGCTTGTTCGCATCCAGGCTCTTCTGCAGCAGCGCCATGAAGTCGACCACGTTGGTGGTCGCATCCTCGCGCGGTGCCGGCTCTTCCTCCACCGTGGTGGTACCGCCCTTGGACTTGATGCGCTTGTTCAGCACCTGCTGCAGGCGTTCGCGGAATTCATCGTGGTATTGCGAGGGATCCCAGTCGCCGGCCATCGATTCGATCAGCTGTTCGGCCATCGCCGTTTCCTTGCCGGTGATGCGATAGTCGGACAGGCTGCCGGTGGGCAGCTTGTAATCGTCAGGCTCCACCAGTTCCTGCGGATAGCGCAGGATCATCAGCACCAGCGCATCGGCGTTGGGCATCACCGCGCACAGGTACTCGCGCGTGCGCACCACCACCCGGGCGATACCGGCCTTGCCCGTGTTGCGCAGGGTTTCACGCAGCAGCACGTAGCCCTTCTCGGCTTTCTTGCCGGGTACCAGCAGGTAGGGTTTTTCGTAATAGCGCGGGTCGATCTGCGCGGCGTCGACGAAGGTCTCCACCTCCACCGTCTCATGGCTCTCCGGTGCGGCCGAGCGGATATCGCCCTCCTCCAGCACGACATAGCTGCCCTTGTCGTACTCGTAGGCTTTGACGATGTCCTTCCACGGTACTTCTTCGCCGGTATCGGCATTGACCCGTTCGAAGCGGATCGGCTTGCGATCGCGGGAGTCGAGCATGCGGAAACTCAGATCGACCTTGCGCTCGCCGGACATCAGCGAGACCGGTACGTTGAGCAGACCGAAAGACAACGTGCCGGTCCAGATCGGGCGGGCCATGGTGCGCACCTGGGTGTGGGCAGGGAGGGCCAGCTTCGGCCGGGCGGTGTAAACCATCCGTGTCGGTGCCGTGCACGGCGCTTCTACGGATGCCACCGCGCTGGGCACTCGCCGGGGATGGCCCGCCGGTGTTACTGCAGCAACGGCCTCACTGCAGCGGCCGGGATATGGTCCAGCGCGCGCCAGGCGTCTTCCACCACCGGCTGCGCCTGCGGCCAGGTGAGGCGCGACTGCCCGCGCATCTGTTCCCAGTGTTCGGCCAGCTCCTCGCAGGTCTCGGCGCCACCGCCGCGTGGCCAGTCAGCGGCGTGGGTGGTCAGCGCGAAGGCATACACCGGGCACAGGTCACGCCAGTTGCGATGACCGTGGCCGCGGCGCTCTTCGTAGTCGCTCAGCATGTACTGCAGGTAATCCTGCGCGACCGCCTGCGGATCCTGCAGGCGTCGGTTGCGGCGCGGTGTGCTGCGCTGCACGAGCGGATCCAGCAGGGCGTTGAACACGGACGGGGCAGGGCGTTCAAGACGGGGCATGGCCGGCTCCTGACAGCAGGGCGGGTGGGCAGGAATACGCGCGGGGCCGTTATCCACCCGTGACAAAGATGTTCATGACGCCGGGTTCGCAGTGGCTTTACCTTCCACGCGGTGTAGTGGGGCCCTGCCAGAGGAGACCGCCATGACCACCCGTGACCCCCTGCGTGAGACGCATGCCCCCGTACCGGGCGAGCAGCGCGCCAAGCATGACAACGACGATGCCGATTTCCGCGGTACCGGCGCTCCCTTCGTCGACAGCGGTGATGCCCTGCCGGTAAAGCGTGAGTCCGAGCAGGCCGCGCAGGACCGCAAGGACTGTGGCGACCGCAACCGCGGCGGACAGGAGAGTCCGCTCAGGCGCCGCGAGCGCAAGCAGCATGCCAGCGACAATCAGGACGAAGCGCTGGAAGAAACCTTCCCGGCCAGCGACCCGACCTCGCCGTTCGTCCCGGCCAAGGCGCCCGATTGAGGAGCGGTAGCGCCTAGCGCCACGACCACTGCAGCCCCACGCCCGCACGACGGTCCGGCCCCGGCTCGAAGAACCGGCCGTTGCCATCATTGACGATCACCGAGCCGACGTAGCGCTGGTCGAGCGCATTGTCGATACGGGCAAACGCGCGTAGTTCACCTGTCTGCAGGGTCCAGCGACGCCCAGCCTCCAGGTTCAGCAGCGCATAGCCCGGCGCGCGCTCGGTGGCAACATCGTTCACCACCACATCGGTGCCCGCGCTGGCTTCCAGCGCCCACTGCCAATCTCCCGGCGTCCACTGCAGGCGGGCGAAGGCCTGCTGCCGCGGCACACCGGGAAGACGACTGCCGGCGGCGACCAGGGTGTTGGAGGTCAGGTACGGTGAACGCACCTGCGCCTGCAGCCAGGTCCAGGCCACCTGCAGTTCCACCTGCTCGGCCAACGGCTGCCGGTACTGCAGTTCCACGCCCTGGCGGCGCGTGCGGCCGATATTGCGGTAGCTGCTGCGCCCATTGATATTGCTGGCAACGGCAAGCTCCTCGTCGGTATCTGCGCGGAAAAGGCTGACATCGAGCTGACTGCCGCCTTGTGCGTGCCACTTGCTGCCGATCTCCAGGCTGCGGCTGCGCGCGGCGGCAAGATCCAGCGCCAGTCCCGCCTGTCCATCGGCGCGATAGCCCAACTCGTTGAAGGTCGGCGTCTCGAAGCCGCGGCCGATCGAGGCGTGCAGGCGCCACTGCGGGCTCGCCTCGAAGCTGACGCCCGCCACCGGGGTAGTGGCCTGATAGCGGCGGCGGCCACTGTCATCAGGGTTCCGGCCGGCGATGTAGCGATCGTCTGATTCGAAGCGCACCGTGCTGTGGCGCACGCCGGCCAACAGCGACCAGCGCGGGCTCCACTGCCACCACAGCTGGGCGAACTGATCCACGTTCTGCACGGTGTCGATCTGGTCGCGACGCAGCCGACCGCGCACGCCCAGGGTGCTGCCGATGAAGTTCTCGTAGCCGGTGCGGTGCTGGCGCTGGCGGTCGGCATTGACCCCGGCCACCACGTCCAGCGGGCGCCCGGCCAGCTCACCGTTCCAGCCCCAGCGCGCGTCCAGTCCGCCGTAGCCCGCATCCAGATCGATCACGCCGCCGGCGTGCAGCGGGTTGGCCTGTGGCCCTGGCGGAATCGGCAGGTACTGGGTCACCGCGCGCTGCCCGGCATAGCCCATCAGCTGCCAGCGCTGGGCACCGGCTTCCCGGGTCCAGCGCAGGCCGGCCTGTTGCTGGCGCACCGATTTGCGGGTGTTGTACTGCTGGGCCACCGCCGTCGCCTGGCGTGGGTCAGCCGCCACCTGGGCGCGGGTCAGGCCCAGCGGATCCTGCGCATCGGGCGCCTCCAGCGCGTTGAGCAGCAGTTCCAGGCGACCGCCGCCCAGTGCGGCGCCCAGCCGTGCGTTGAGCGATTCGCGGCGTGCCCGGCTGTGGTCGCGCCAGCCATCGGTACGGAAGTGGTTGGCGGCGATGTTGTAGTCGATGCCGTTGCCCGCCCCACGCAGTTGGGCGCCGACGCTGAGCGTGTTGTCGGCACCGGCGTTCACGCGCAGCCGCCAGGGGTCACCGGCCTGGCCCTGCGCGCTCCACACCTGCAGCACGCCACCGGAGGAATTGCCATAAAGGGCCGAGAACGGCCCGCGCAGCACCTCGATGCGCTCGGCGCCCAGCAGGCTGGCATGCGACAGCTGGCCCTGGCCATCGGGCATGGTCGCCGGCACCCCGTCGATCAGCACCCGCACCCCGCGCACGCCGAACGTCGAACGTGCACCGAAGCCACGGATCGATAGCTGGGTGTCCTGGGCGAAGTTCTGCCGGTCGCGGGCCAGCAGGCCAGGCACCCCGCCCAGTGCTTCGGAGAGCTGTACGCCCGGACCGGACCGGTCGGTGTCGATCCAGACCGTGTCCAGACTGGCCGGCAGGGCGAAGGGATCGACCCCCTGGACCCGCGCGGCCTGCACCTGCACAGCGGGCAGGGCAGTCGGCAATGGCTCGGCCGACACCGCTGCCGGCGACACCAGCAGGGCGGACAGCGACAGGCAACGACGTCGTGCGGCAGCATTCATGATTCAGGTAGATGGATCGAGCGGCAACGCACGCCATGGTACGGGCAGGCCGATGACGATAGCGGCGGCCAGCCCCGGCAGGCTTTGTTACGATGGGTCGGTTTCGGCCGACCGGCCGCAGACCGCGTGGCGCAATTCCTCCCCCTTTCCGTCTACCGAACGAGTACCGCCGTGTCCTTCTTTGCAAACGTGGAACTGGTCCCAGGCGACCCGATCCTGGGCCTGACCGAGGCGTACAACGCCGACAGCCGCCCGACCAAGGTCAACCTGGGTGTGGGCATCTACTACGACGAGAGCGGCCGCATCCCGCTGCTTCGCGCCGTCAAGCAGATCGAGCAGCAGCTCGCCGACGAGGCCAAACCGCGCGGCTACCTGCCGATCGACGGCCTGCCGGCGTATACCCAGGCCACCCGTGAACTGGTGTTCGGCAAGGACTCGCCGCTGCTGGCCGCAGGTCGCGTCACCACCGCCCAGACCGTCGGTGGCAGCGGTGCGCTGCGTGTCGGCGCAGACGTGCTGAAGAAGCTGCTGCCGCACGCCACCGTCGCCCTGAGCAACCCGAGCTGGGAAAACCACCGTGCGGTGTTCAGTGCCGCCGGTTTCGAAGTGGTGGATTACACCTACTTCGACCCGACCACCCATGGCGTGAACTTCGATGGCCTGCTGGCCGACCTCGGCAAGCTGGAAGCCGGCACCGTGGTGCTGCTGCATGCCTGCTGCCATAACCCCACCGGCGCCGACCTCACCGTCAGCCAGTGGAAGCAGGTTGCTCAGCTGCTGAAGGATCGCCAGCTGTTCCCCTTCATCGACATGGCCTACCAGGGCTTCGACAAGGGCATCGAGCAGGATGGCGCCGCCGTGCGCATCATCGCCGAGGCCGGCATCGACAGCTTCATCGTCGCCAACTCGTACTCCAAGTCGTTCTCGCTGTATGGCGAGCGCGTGGGTGCGCTGTCGATGGTGGCGCCGACCGCTGCAGACGCCAAGGCGGTGCAGTCGCAGGTCAAGCGCGTGATCCGCACGATCTACTCCAGCCCGTCCACCCACGGTGCCGCGCTGGTGGCTGGCGTGCTGACCAATCCCGAGCTGCGCGCGATGTGGGAGCAGGAGCTGACCGAGATGCGCGAGCGCATCCATGCCCTGCGCCAGGGCCTGGTCGAGAAGCTGGCCGCCGCCGGTGCACCGCAGTTCGCGTTCATCAACGAACAGGCCGGCATGTTCTCCTACTCCGGCCTCAGCCGTGAGCAGGTCGAGCGCCTGCGCGACGAGTTCGGCATCTACGCCGTCGGCACCGGTCGCATCTGCGTGGCCGCGCTGAACCAGAACAACCTGGAATACGTCGCAAAGGCCGTGGCCACCGTCGCCAAGGGTTGAAGCAACGCAGCAAGCTACCGAAACAAAGGCGCCGAAAGGCGCCTTTGTTTTTGCTTCTGCCTCTGCCTTTGCCACACCCTCCGCGCTCGCGGCCAACCCTGAAGCGCAGGGCGAGGCACACCGTGGCCAGGACCGTGAGGCGCATGGATGCGCCGACCGAGCCCCCATGGACGGGTTTACGGCGTGTCCTGGCCACGGTGTGCCTCGCCCTGCGCCTCCATGAAGGAAGGCGCCACGAGCGCAATGCATCTGGAAACGATTACGCCTTCCCGCGCTCACGCACGCCCCCGCGAGACGGGCGACAATAGGCGTTTTCCCGTTGCCGAGACCTGCCCGCCCATGTCCCGTACCTCGCTGACCCGCTTCCTGATCCAGCAGCAGCACGCCGGCCGCATCAACGCCGACCTGCGCCAGCTGATCGCGGTCGTCGCCCGCGCCTGCACCAGCATCTCCATCGCCGTCAGCAAGGGTGCCCTCGGTGGCGTGCTTGGCGACGCCGGCACCGGCAACGTGCAGGGCGAAGCGCAGAAGAAGCTGGATGTCATCAGCAACGAGATCCTGCTGGAAGCAAACGCCTGGGGCGGCCATCTCGCCGCTTGTGCTTCGGAAGAAATGGACCACAGCCAGCCGGTGCCGGACATCTACCCGCGCGGTGATTTCCTGCTGCTGTTCGATCCCCTCGATGGCAGCTCCAACATCGACGTCAACGTTTCCGTCGGCACCATCTTCTCGGTGCTGCGCTGCCCGACCAACGTCGAGCTGCCGGGCGATGATGCCTTCCTGCAGCCGGGCAGCAAGCAGATCGCTGCGGGCTACTGCATCTACGGTCCCAGCACGCAACTGGTGCTGACCGTCGGTCACGGCACCCACGCCTTCACCCTCGATCGCGAAACCGGCGAGTTCGTGCTGACCACCGAGAACATGCAGATTCCGGCGGCCACCCAGGAATTTGCCATCAACATGTCCAACCAGCGGCACTGGGAAGCACCGATGCAGGGCTATGTGGAAGATCTGCTGGCCGGCAAGGAAGGCCCGCGTGGCAAGAACTTCAACATGCGCTGGATCGCCAGCATGGTGGCCGACGTGCATCGCATCCTGACCCGCGGCGGCATCTTCATCTACCCGTGGGACAAGAAGGAACCGGGCAAGGCCGGCAAGCTGCGCCTGATGTACGAAGCGAACCCCATGGGACTGCTGGTGGAGCAGGCCGGCGGCGCTGCCTGGACCGGTCGCGAGCGCATCACCGACATCCAGCCCGACCAGCTGCACCAGCGCGTGCCGGTGTTCCTCGGGTCGCGCGAGGAAGTTGCCGAAGCGGTGCGTTATCACCAGGAGCATGACGCGAAGAGCGTCTGACTTCGGCCATCCCTACAGCGGTCATGGCAGATCGATGACATGACCGCCGGGTGACAGCAGCGGCGGCAAACGGCACCATCAAGCCCTTGCCGCCGAAGGAATGCACGCATGCACGAGCCGGGCCCGGTCGATTTCATCGAGGTCATCCACAACGCCGTCCCCAGCGAGGTATGCGCGGCGATCGTCGATCGCATGCGTACCAGCCAGGGCCTGCGGCCCGGTGCGGTGGGCAGTGGTGTGTTCCCGGAACTCAAGCACAGCAAGGATCTGCGCATCAGCGGCCTGGATGGGTGGCAGGATGTGGATCAACAGCTGCAGCAGGCGGTTTTCGCCGGTCTGCAGACTTATCTACGCCGTTATCCACAGGCATTGATCGCGCCGCTGATGTTGCAGATCCAGGACAGCAACGGCCAGCCACGACGCCTGTCGGCCGAGGATTTCCCCGACATGGCGCCGGAACAGCTGGCCGATCTGGCCCGCACCTGCCTGCGCCCCGGCGCGATCAACCTGCAGTGGTATGCAGCAGGCGAGGGCGGTTATCCGTACTGGCACTGCGAGCTGTACCCGAAGGATGCGCAGGCCGAGACCCTGCACCGGCACGTGCTGTGGACGCTGTACCTCAACGACGACTTCGACGAAGGCGAAACCGAGTTCCTGTTCCAGGGCCGCAAGATCGCACCGCGCACCGGCAGCCTGTTGATCGCCCCGACCGCGTTCACCCACACCCATCGTGGCAACCGGCCGCAGGGCGGCGACAAGTTCATCGCGACCAGCTGGATCCTGTTCCAGAGCGCGCAGCAATTATTCCGAGGCAGCTGATCGCCGCGACCTGCATCGTCGACGTCGACCGTGCGATCGCCGCCCGGCTAGCTCCCCGGCAAATCCATCAACAGGTTGCGACAGAGATTGTTCATATCCCCGCGCTGGACGCAGAACGTGTCCAGATGCATGGCATCGACCTGCTGCTGGGTCAGCTGACCATTGCGCTGCTTCTGCGCTATCGCGGCGATGAACGAGTAGGCCTCGTAGCTACCTCCCCGATCTTCAATGACGGCCTTCAACTCCAGGAGATAGGCCAGGTCCTGCTTTGCCAACTCGTCTTCGATGGAAAGGGATGGGGGGTGAACCTTCATAGCGCCAAAGAACACCCTGGTCTTCTCGTCATCCGGAAGTGAAGTGAAACTCCCGTTGCCGGCATCGGCCGCCTCGTACTTCAAATATGCCGAGACATCGGGATCGCGCGTGGCCACGCACGCGGAGAACGCGATGCATAGAAGGACAAGGAACATGCACCTGCTAGTTAACACAATCACAGGGACTGACTCCTGATTTTTTGAGTTCACGCTCGATCATGCTGCCCATGGTGTATGCATCCCTCTCGAAAGAGATGTTCCTGTACGCGGTATCGTGATTCTCTCCCCTCATGATCCTTCCGGTTTCTTACCCGATCGGATCACTCTGCACATATCGTCCGATACTCGCGTCATAGTCGCGGAAGCCGTTGTACCAGAGTCCGCTTTCCACATCGTAGTACTGGCCCGGGAAGCCAATGTTCAACCCTCCGATCTCATCCTTCTGGACGCTACGCCCGTAGGCGTAGTTGTACGCCTTCCAGACGGTCTGCTGGCTCGGGCTGGTGACGAACTCCGGGCGACCAAGATGATCGGTATGCACATAATTGTGCTGCCCACTGCGAGCGAGCCCAACCAGTTCACCTTCAAACCAGAAGTAATTGGTCCACACGCTGTTGTTCAGCTCAGTCATGAGCTGGTTCTGGCCGGCGTAGAAGTAGCGGCTGTTGGTACTTTGGTTGATCTTCGCAACGCCCTGCCCTTGAGCATTGAGCACGTAGTCAGTCGTCGTGCCACCGATGTTGCTGCGGCTCATGCGATTGAAGGCGTCTCCGTACGCCCCGGAACTTCCTAGAACAGCGAGCCCTGCGGCGTCTCCACCTTCGGCGGCAGCGGTTTCTGGAACCGGCTGCAGTCCAGCGCCGGCCAGTGGCTGTTCTGCGCATTGAAGCCGAGGCGCTTGCGCGCCAGCTTGAAGCGGTTGTTCAATAGGTCCGCATATACACCCTGGCCACGCATGCGCGTGCCGAACTGGCTGTCGTAGTCCTTGCCGCCGCGCAGCTGCTGGATGGTGCTCATCACGTGTGCGGCGCGATCCGGATGATGGGTATCGAGCCAGTCGCGGAACAACGGCGCCACTTCCAGCGGCAGGCGCAGCAGCACGTAGCCTGCGGTGCTGGCGCCGGCGTCGTGTGCGGCCTCCAGCACCGCTTCCAGTTCGCTGTCGTTGATCCACGGAATCACCGGCGCCACCATCACCCCCACCGGGATGCCGGCCTCGTGCAGGCGCTTCATCGCGCGCAGTCGCGCATGTGGCGCCGACGCACGTGGTTCCAGCTTGGCTGACAGGTGCGGGTCCAGCGAGGTCACCGAGAAGTGCACGCTGACCAGGTTCTCTGCGGCCAGCGGCGCGAGCAGGTCGATGTCGCGCTCGACCAGCGCATTCTTGGTGATCAGCGAGAACGGGTGCTTGGTCTCCAGCATCACTTCGATCAGCTGGCGGGTCAGCTTGAACTTGCGCTCGATCGGCTGGTACGCATCGGTGTTGATGCCCAGCGCGATCGGCTGCGGCACGTAGCCCGGCTTCGACAGTTCCTTGCGCAGCAACTGCGGCGCGTTGGTCTTGGCGAACAGCTTGGTTTCGAAATCCAGCCCCGGCGACAGGTTCAGGTAGGCATGCGACGGGCGGGCGAAGCAGTACGAGCAGCCGTGTTCGCAGCCCCGATACGGATTCACCGATTGGCTGAAGCCGACGTCCGGCGAGGTGTTGCGGCTGATGATGCTGCGGGCGGTCTCCGCCCGTACTTCGGTGCGCAGGCGCGGGGCGAGGAACTCCTCGCTGTCGTCCACTGCCCAGCCGTCGTCCACCGCCTCGCTGACGGTGCTTTCGAAACGCCCCGCAAGATGGGATGTGGAACCCCGGCCCTTGATGGCGGCCTGGGCGTTGCGAGCGGGGTGCTGCATGTTGCCCTCCGGCCGTTACGGGATATTAGTATTATTGCTAACCACAGGCAGCGCAAGCGGCCAGGATTCACGTAGCTGTAGGCGCGCAGGCGCATGTGGCGACACGTTGACCCCAGACTTGTCCACAGGGTCGTCTGGCTTTTGACCGGGCGCGCGCCATCGCCGCGGCAGGCCAGCATGGGCCACGGGTGTCTCAGCAGCTGCGATGGGGAGATCGGCTAGGGGGGCGCTTGCCAGGCCGGCATACGGGGGGACCTGCCGCACGTGCTCCGGCTTCAATCTGCCGAGGAAGTCCCATGCACTGCTACAGCAGTGCCAGGTAGCCGCGCACTGTGGCGTCCAGCCCGTCGTACAGCGCCTCACCGATCAGCGCGTGACCGATCGACACTTCCAGCACCTCCGGCACGGCGGCCAGGAAGTCGCGCAGGTTGTCCTGCGACAGATCATGGCCGGCATTCACGCCCAGGCCCACGGCCTGCGCCCGGCGTGCAGCGGTGGCGAACAGCGCCAGCATCGCCGCGGCGTCGCCGGCCGCATGGGCCTCGGCATACGGGCCGGTGTACAGCTCGATGCGGTCCGCGCCAACGTCGGCCGCCTGCTCCAGCAGAGGGTTGCCAGCATCGACGAACAGGCTCACCCGGCAGCCCAGCGCCTTCAGTTCTGCAACCAGCGGACGCAACCGCTGCGCATCACGCTCGAAATCGAAGCCATGGTCGGAGGTGATCTGGCCATCACCGTCGGGCACCAGCGTGGCCTGCGCCGGCCGCGTCTGTGCACACAACGGCAGCAGCCCGGGGTAACCCTCACGCGGCGGCGCGAACGGGTTGCCTTCGATGTTGAACTCGACGCCACGCGCGCGCGTCAGCGTGGACAGGGCCAGCACGTCTTCGGCGGTGATGTGGCGGCGGTCGGGCCGCGGGTGCACGGTGATGCCATGCGCGCCGGCGTCCAGGCAGGCCTGGGCGGCACGCACCACGTCCGGTTCGGCACCGCCGCGCGAGTTGCGCAGGACGGCGATCTTGTTGACGTTGACGCTGAGCTGGGTCATGGAACGGTACTACTGGGAATGAGAGGGAGGATCGTTGATATCGGCCGGCGGGACCGCGGGCCGTTCGCGCAGGCGGCGCAGTTCGTCGCTGTCCACCAGTGTCGCCGGATCACGCTGAAGATCGCCAAAGCGCGCCACATAGCGGCCGCGAACCCAGGCCAGAAGCAGGGCCAGTGCAGCCAGCAGGGCCAACGACATCAGGCCCATGTTCGGCGTTTTCAGGGCGAAGGCGAAGCAGCCCAGCGCCAGCAGCAGGTACAGCCAGTACATTGTCAGTCTCCCCGGGCCACGGCCGCAGTGTAGCGCTGCCTCACAACAGCGGCGAGGCCAATCGCGCAAAGGCTTCGGGCAGCCGGTGCAGCCACAGCGAGCGCCCCGCCTGGTCGTTTACCCGGGTGGCCCTTTCGAACTCGGACTGCAGCAAGGCGGACAGTTCGGCCACCCGGTCACGATCACTGATCATCATCGACAGCTCGAAATTGAGCCTGAAGCTGCGATGGTCGAAGTTCGCGCTGCCGACAATGCAGACATCGTCATCGGCGATGAAGGCCTTGGTATGCAGCATGCGCGGGCCGTACTCGTAGATCTTCACGCCAGCATGCAGCAACTCGTCGAAGTACGAGCGCGCCGCCTGGGTAACGAACCACGAATCGCTCATCTTCGGCACCAGCAGGCGCACATCCAGGCCGCCCAGGGCGGCCGAGGTCAGCGCCATCCGCGCTGCCTCGCCGGGAACGAAGTAGGGCGTGACCAGCCAGACCCGCTCACGCGCTTCCTGGATCGCGGCAACGTGCAGCCGATGGATGGTCTCCCAGCCCGAATCCGGGCCGGACACCAGGACCTGTGCATCGATCGCGCCGTCGCTGCGCAGGGCCATGTCACTCGGCCACAAGCGGGCGATGTCGAACCGCGAATGGTCCTGGCCACTGGCATACAGCCAGTCTTCGGCGAACACCAGCTGCAGGCTGCGCACCACATGCCCGCGCAGGCGCATGTGCAGATCGCGGTAGGCATCCGGGTTGCGGCTTTCATCTTCGTCATCGGTGATGTTGATGCCGCCGGTAAAGGCCAGCCGGCCATCGACGATCACCAGCTTGCGGTGCGTACGCAGGTTCAACCAGGGTCGCTTGAACGGCTTCAACAGTTGCCGCGGATGGAACCAGATCGCTTCGCCACCGGCGTCCAGCAGTGGCTGCAGGAAGCGCTGGCGCACCGCCGAGGAGCCGACCGCATCCAGCAGCAGGCGCACCTGCACACCGGCCCGTGCACGCTCGACCAACGCATCACGCAGGGCAGTGCCCGCATGATCGGGATTGAAGATGTAGTACTCCAGATGCAGGTGGTCGCGCGCCTGCGCCACCGCTTCGAGCAGTGCGGCATACGTGGTTGCGCCATCGACCAGCCAGGTGACTTCGGTGGCCGTGCTCGGCGCCAGTCCGGTCGTTGCCTGGGCGATCTTGGCCAGCTCGGTGCAGTCGGCGTCCGGCGGGCAGACATCGCTGTAATGCTCCATGCCCGAGCGCGCACGGCCCCGGCGCAGCCGCTGCCGTTTTACTTTCTGCGGACCCAGCAGGTAATAGATGAAGAGCCCGAGGTAGGGCAGCAGGGCGAGCGACAGGATCCAGCTCAGCGTGGCCACCGGCTCGCGCTTCTGCAGCATGATCCAGCCGGTCAGCGCGAGCAGGTACAGCAGATAGGCCACCGCCAGGATCGTTCCCAGGTGGGCGATGCCATCCAGCCAATGGCGCACGGAATCGAAGAGGGCGAGCATCCGCCGATCATAGCGGGCCCGTGCGATCTGCGTTGGGGATTGCGGGGACATCCACGCGTGGCGTGGATCTACAGGCCGTGGCCACAAAAAAGACGCCCCTGTTTCCAGGGGCGTCTGCAGTCGCGTCATGACTGTTGTATTGCGGTGTAGCGATTTACTGCTGCACGAAGCCGATCTTCTTCATCTGAGCATTCTTCGCGGCGGCCAGAACCTTGGCCATCACGTCGTACTCGGAATCCGGGCTGGCATCGATCCGCAGTTCCGGCTGGTTGGTCGGGTCACGCTGGACCTCCTGCTCCATCCGCTGCTGCAGTTCGTGCGTGCCAATCGGGCTGTTGTTCCACGAGACCTGGTTGCTGGCGTCGATCTTCAATTCGATCGGCGGCGGCGGTTCGACCAGCTGCGGCGGTGGGTTGAGCACACGCTGCGGCAGGTCCACGGCGATCGGGTACGTCATGATCGGCGCGGTGACGATGAAGATGATCAGCAGCACCAGCATCACGTCCACGAGGGGCGTGACGTTGATGTCTGCCATGGGGCCTTTGCCACCACCACTACTGAATGCCATGGCTTATTGCCCCTTCTCTTTGGTCGCCACGAAGCCGACGTCCAGCATGCCCTGTTCCTGCGCGACCTTGGTCATCTCGTTGATGACACGCATCTTGGTGGTGCGGTCACCACGCAGGTTCAACGGCGGCTGCGGGGTCTGCTGGGCGGCGGTCGCCAAGCGCGACTCGAGGGTCTGCTTGTCGATCTTCTCGTCGTTCCAGTAGATCGAACCGTCTTCCTTGACTGCCAGGGTGATGGGACCCTTGCGGTCGTTGGTGTCGTCCGGCTTCTGGACCAGGTTGGCCTCCGGCAGATCCACCTTGACCTTGTGGGACATCAGCGGCGCCGTGATGATGAAGATGATCAGCAGCACCAGCATCACGTCCACGAGGGGCGTAACGTTGATGTCGGCCATGGGGCCGCCGCTGTTACCACTACTGAAAGCCATAACGGGCTCCGTCTAGATCTTGGTGACTACTTACTTCGTCGCAGGTACAGCGCGTCGCAATTAGCGGACGCGCGAACCGGTGGCGAAGAAGTCATGCAGGTCGTGCGCGAAGGTATCGAACTTGCTGATGGTCGCGCTGTTGATCTTGCTGAAGAAGTTGAAGGCGAACACGGCCGGGATCGCGACGAACAGACCGATGGCGGTCATGATCAGTGCTTCACCCACCGGGCCGGCAACGGCGTCGATCGAAGCGGAGCCGGTAGCACCGATCTTGATCAGCGCGCCGTAGATGCCCCACACGGTACCCAGCAGACCGACGAACGGAGCGGTTGCACCGACGGTGGCCAGCAGGGTCATGCCCGACTGCAGCTTGTTGCTTTCGCGGGTCACGGCCTGACGCAGGGCGCGGTCGACGAACTCCGAACGGCTCAGGTTCTCACCGACGCCGCCAGCAGCACCGCCTTCAGCGCGCTGGTGGTGGGCAGCAGCCTGTGCAGCGTCCAGTGCGATCTTGGAGAAGGGCTCCGAAGCCGGCTGCTCTTCCATGGCACGGATGGCGTCCTGCGCGTTCGGGGTATCCCAGAACAGGCTGACGACACGGTCAGCGGCGCTCTTCAGGCGGGTAGCGCGGAAGATGTTGATGACGGTCCAGTACCAGGACATGGCCGACATTACGACCAGGGTCAGCAGCACGACCCAGGAAACCGCGAAATCACCCGGCTTGGTGGTCATTTCGTGGATCAGATGCTCGAAGCCCATCTGCGACAGGGCGTTGGACGGATTGCCCCCGGCAGCAGCGGCGATGAAAATTTCCTGCAGCATGACGCTTACCTTTGTTGTGTGTGGTGATAAAGGGTGTAGCTAAGCTAAACAATCGAACCGGGGGCGAGGGCGGCCGGGCGGCCGCCCGGGCGCATCAGTTCAGTGCAAAGTTGACCGGGACGCGGACGCGGCCAGCAGCCTTCTTACCGCCAGCTTCGGCGGCGTTGAAACGCCACTTCCGGGCAGCTTCCATCGCAGCACGGTCCAGGTCGCGGTTACGGCTGGACTTTTCCACCGTGACATTGGTGACGTTGCCGCTGGCATCGACATCAATGATCAGGATCACTTCGCCCTGGATACCAGCGCGGAAGGCGGCCGGCGGATAGCGCGGCGGATTCATGGCCTTCGACGAGATGTCCACGCTGGCCTCGATCGAGGTCGGCGGAGCCGGCGGCGACGGCGGCGACGGCGGGGTGACGATATCGTTCGGGCGCGGTTCCGGCACGTCGACGACCGGCGCCTGCGGCGGCGGCGGGACGGGCGACGGCTTCGGCGGCGACAGATTCTTCACCGGCGGCGGCGGCGTGTCCGTCGGCGGCGGCGGCGGCGGCGGCGGTGGCGGCGGCGGCGGTGCGTCGACGATGGTCACCATGACGTTACGCTCCTTCTCCGCAACGGCCTTGGGGGCCACGGCGGGGATCAGGAGCATCATGAAGGCGGCCAGATGCAGGGCGATTACAAACGCGATACCAACGATGCGAGGCCAGCTCAGCCCCGAGTCATCGGGTTGTTCGTACCGGTGAACGACTAGTTGTTCCGTCATGCGCCAAGAGCTCAATAGTGGGGCCGGAATCCCGGGGGCGGGATCCCTGATCAGCGGTGCATGACACCGCAGGAACCTCCAAGCTTATACCAATCCTGAGCGCCTGCGCATCAACTGAGCAGGCATTCAGGCGTTATTCCTACTTACTTCAGGTTGATGATTTTCTTGGCATCCGCCTGGTTCTTCACGCCCTTCGCCAGCGCCTGCTGGGCGGCCTGCTTGGCCTCCGGGACACGACCTTCACTGTGCAAAACGCGTGCCAGATTCAGGTAGGTCTCACCGTCCTTGGAGAGCGGGGCGGCCTTCTGCCACGCATCGATCGCCTGCGGCACCTGGTCGGAATAGTAGTAGGACTGGGCCAGCGCCAGGTAGACCTGGTAGTCCGGCTTCAGGATGCCCTTCTGCAATCCCTCGTTGATGACCGCGATGACGTCCTTTTCCTTGTTCTCGGTGTTGGCGTAGATCGAGTACAGCTGCTTGTACTCACGCTCTTCGGTGAGCTGGCCGCTGCTGCGCAGCTTGTCCATCACCGCGGCGGCCTTCGGCATCTGGTCGGCCTGCATGTACATGTTGGCCAGGTTCAGCTGCGCTTTCTTGTCGTTGGGGTTCTTGGCGGCCAGTGCCTCGGCAGCCTGCACGGCCTCACCGGTCTGGCCGGCTTCGGACAGCGCGGCCATCAGCAGCTGGTTCCAGTTGTCCTTGGGCTCGGTGGCGCCGGCGATGGCCTGCTTCAGCACCGGGATCGCTTCCTGGTAGCGCTCCAGCTGGTACAGCGCCTGGCCCTTGATGATCAGCTCTTCGGGCTTGGTCGACTTGCTCTCGGCGAAGTACTTGTCCAGGGTCGCCAGGCCTTCGGCGGTCTTGTCTTCCTGGATCTCCAGCTGGCCCAGCATCAGCATCGACTGGAAGTGGCCGTTGTTGTCCAGGCCGTTGAATTGCAGCACCTGCTTCAGGTACGCGATCGCGGCGGCGGTGTCGTCGGTCTGGTAGGCGGCCTGCGAGGCCAGCTGCGCAGCGAGCGACTTGTCGTACTCGTTGGCGCCTTCGTTGGCCAGGATCTCGTCGGCCAGCGTGCGGGTCTCCGGGAACTTTTCCTTGTTGTAGCTGTCAATCATCTTCTGCAGCTTGCTGCCCAGCTTGGCCGACGACTTCGCTGCCGGTTCCTGGCGGGTCGCGTTCGGGAACAGCGCTTCGGCCTTGGCCTGCTTGCCACCGCGGTTGCCACGCTCGGACGAACGCGAGGACTGCGCGAACGCGTCGGTGACCACAGCGCCGGTCAGGGCAGTGGCGATGAGGACGGAAAGCACAGCTTTGTGGTTACGGAAAATCATCGTTCACCTCGATCGAACCGCCGGTAGCGGCAAAGTCGGACTGTCAGAAAAATCTGAGCCGCCAAACGTATCAGAAACTTATGGCGTGAGAAATCGTTTTATGTGCTGCAATACAGCATGAATATGCGCACTCAGCCACACTTTGGCCGGCGTCCGGCCGCCTGGGCCTGCTGGTAGACGGGGCCGAGAGCGGGTACATCGCGCTGCAACTCCCTGATCCGATTGGCTGGATCGGGGTGGGTGGAGAGCCATTGCGGACTGCGCCCGCCACTGGCGGACATCATGTTCTGCCACAGATCGACGGCCTGCGCCGGATTGAATCCAGCCTCGGCCATCAGCCGCTGACCGATCACGTCGGCCTCGCTTTCCTGGGTACGCGAGCCAGGCAGCAGGAACGCGGTCTGCGCGCCCATGCCGCCCAGTTGGTTCACGGTGCTGGCCGCGCCTTCGCCACCGTAGGCGCCGGCCAGAGCGCCCAGCACCGCCAGCCCGGTCTGCGCCCCCATCTGCCGGGTGATGCGCTCCTCGTGGTGGCGAGCGATGACGTGGCCGATCTCATGGCCGATCACGGCAGCGAGCTGGTCCTGGTTCTTGGCGACGCTGAAGATGCCGGTGTTCACACCGACCTTGCCGCCGGGCAGGGCAAATGCGTTGGGCTCCTTGTCGACGAATACGGCCGTCTCCCACCGTACGCCACGGTACTGAGGAGGCAGCTGTGCGACCAGCGCATTGACCACGCATTGCACGTAGCCGTTCTGGCGGCCGTCGCTGCTGATCTTTTCCTTCTGCTTGGTTTCGGCGAAGGCCTGCGCGCCCAGCTGGTCCAGCTGTGCCTGTGACACCCCACCCACCATCTGCCGACGGCCGGTGGGGGACGTCGTGGTCGCGCAGGCGCTGACCAGCGTGGTGATGACAATGGCCAACAGCAGATGTTTCATGGACCCACCCCCGTGTTCAGATGCCCAGTGTGTAACGGCCCTGCTTAATCTTTCGTCAAGCGGGCAATGCCTTACGTTGCCCCGAAAAACACCAGCGCGGCAAGCGCCACCGCATTGTTGAGCGCATGTGCGGCGATGGCCGCCCACAGGGTTCCGGTGCGGCGGTACAGCCAGCAGAAGGCCGCGCCCATGCCGCCGTAAACCAGCCACAACTGGGCGATTTCGGCCGGGCCGTTGGCGCTGGTGCCGGGAATTTCATGGATGAGGGCAAATGCCAGGCTGCTGAGGATCATGCCCAACCATGGCCGGCCGGCCTGCCACAGGCGCCCGAACAGCACGCGCCGGAACAGCAGTTCCTCGTAGGCGGGCGCCAGCACCACGGCAAACAGCGTCAGGAACAGCGGAAAACGCGAGACCGCGTTCTGCATCAGTTCCAGATTGGTCGGCACCGGCTCGATGCCGAACTGTCTGGCCAGGAAAGCGATGCCATTGCTGCCCAGTACGATCAGCGTCGCCACCAGCAGGGTCCAACCCCAGGTCGACGGGCAACGCAGCGCGTCGCGCGAGCGCTGCCGTTCGACGGCATCGGCGGGGCGTCGCCAGAAATACACCAGCAGCGCTGCGCCACCGGTAGCGACCAGCGCCATCAGGATCTGCCCGAGTGCGCCGGGTTGGCCGACCTGTTGCATGGCGGCGGCGGCATCAGGCGTTGCGCCGCCGGATTGGGCGCTGGCGTAGCCCACCATCACGGCGCGATAGAGCCCCCAGACCACCCCACCCAGCAGGCTCAGACCGAGCAGGGTGATGATCGCGATACCCATGTCGATGAAGAAACCCGCCAACGGCGAGGAGGCGCGGGGCGCGGCGGTTGCCGGCGGAACCGGCGGCGGGGCGGAAACCGGGGCGGAAGCGGACATCGATTACCTGCGATAAAGGGACCAAAGCCGGCGCGCCTCCCCGCGCACCGGCCCTGCTTGGATTGTGTCAGATATCCAGGTTGGCGACCTTCAGCGCGTTGTCCTCGATGAAGTCGCGACGCGGCTCGACGACGTCGCCCATCAAGGTGCTGAAGATCTGGTCCGCAGCCACGGCATCTTCGATGCGTACCTGCAGCAGGCGACGGGTCTCCGGATTGACGGTGGTATCCCACAACTGTTCCGGGTTCATTTCACCCAGGCCCTTGAATCGCTGGATCTGGCGACCGCGCTTGGCTTCGTCCAGCAGCCAGTTGCGGGCCTGTGCGAACGACTCGACTTCAATCGACTTGGCGCCGCGGGTGATGACGGCGCCTTCGCGCACCAGGCCGTGCAGCAGCTGCGCGGCCTGGTGGATGCCACGCAGTTCGCCACTCTCGAGTGCCGCCAGCGGCAGTACCTGGATGTGCTGCTCGCCCATGTGGCTGCGGGTCACCAGCACGGCAGCAGGGCGCTGCTCGTTGGGTTCCTGCAGTTCAAGGGTGAAACGGGCACTGCCCAGGTTGCCCTGGTTGAGCTGCCTGGCCAACGCATCCAGACCTTCGCCCGGACCTGCCTTGCGAAGGTTTTCCAGCTCCAGCGGCATGAAATCGACCAGCGCCTCGAGGAGGTTGCGGTCGTAGCGGTGGGTGTTGCGGTTGATGGTTTCCTGCGCGGCCGCGTAGACCAGCAGCAGCTTTTCCAGGGCCACGCCATCAATCGGCGGCTCGCCACCGGCCGGTACCAGCCCGGCATTTTCCACCGCGCTGCTGGCCAGGTAGCTGTCCAGTGCCGGATCGTCCTTCAGGTACAGCTCCTGCTTGCCCTGCTTGATCTTGTACAGCGGCGGCAGGCCGATGTAAACATAGCCGCGCTCGATCAGCTCCGGCATCTGACGGTAGAAGAACGTCAGCAGCAGGGTGCGGATGTGCGCGCCGTCCACGTCGGCGTCGGTCATGATGATGATCTTGTGGTAACGCAGCTTGTCCGGGTTGTACTCGTCGCGGCCGATACCAGTGCCCAGCGCGGTGATCAGCGTACCGACCTGGTCCGAGGCCAGCATGCGATCGAAACGTGCACGTTCCACGTTGAGGATCTTGCCGCGCAGCGGCAGCACCGCCTGGTTCTTGCGGTTGCGGCCCTGCTTGGCCGAGCCACCTGCAGAGTCACCCTCGACGATGAACAGTTCCGACAGCGCGGGATCCTTTTCCTGGCAGTCAGCCAGCTTGCCTGGCAGGCCGGCGATATCCAGCGCGCCCTTGCGGCGGGTCAGGTCGCGGGCCTTGCGCGCAGCTTCGCGGGCGCGGGCAGCATCGACGATTTTGCCGGCAATCGCCTTGGCTTCGTTCGGGTTCTCCTGCAGGAATTCTTCCAGGCGCGCACCGAAGGCGTTTTCCACGGCCGGGCGCACGTCCGAGCTGACCAGCTTTTCCTTGGTCTGGCTGGAGAAGCTCGGGTCAGGCACCTTCACCGAAAGCACGGCGATCATGCCTTCGCGCATGTCGTCGCCGGTCAGGTTGATCTTGGCCTGCTTGGCGATGCCGTTCTGCTCGATGTAGTTGTTGAGCACGCGGGTCAACGCACCACGGAAGCCGGCAAGGTGGGTACCGCCATCCTTCTGCGGAATGTTGTTGGTGAAGCAGTACATCGTCTCCTGGTAGGAGTCGGTCCACTGCAGCGCCACATCCACGACGATGTTGTTGTGCTCGCCGGTGACGGAAATCACGTTCGGGTGCAGCGGGGTCTTCAGCTGCGCCAGATGCTCGACGAAGCTGCGGATGCCGCCCTCGTAATGGAAGTCGTCGCGACGGCCCTCACCACGCTCGTCGGCCAGCACGATCTTGACGCCGGAGTTCAGGAACGAGAGCTCGCGCAGGCGGCGCGCCAGAATGTCGTAGTGGTATTCCACGTTGTCGTGGAACGCGACCGTGGACGGCCAGAAGCGCACGGTGGTACCGCGCTTGGTGGTGGCCTCCAGCTTCGCCAGCGGACTGACCGCGGCGCCGTTGCTGAATTCCTGCTGGTAATGGAAGCCGCCCTGGAACACGTCCACCAGCAGCTTCTGCGACAGCGCATTGACCACGCTGACACCCACGCCGTGCAGGCCGCCGGAAACCTTGTAGCTGTTGTCGTCGAACTTGCCGCCAGCGTGCAGCACGGTCATGACCACTTCGGCTGCGGAGACTTCGCGGCCGAGCTTTGCGCTCATCTGCTCGTGCTTGCCGGTCGGAATGCCGCGTCCGTTGTCCGATACCGAAACCGAGCCATCGGCGTGGATCGTTACCGACACGTTGTCGGCATGGCCGGCGAGGGCTTCGTCGATGGAGTTGTCCACCACCTCGAACACCATGTGGTGCAGACCGGTACCGTCATGGACGTCACCGATGTACATGCCTGGGCGCTTGCGGACAGCCTCCAGGCCTTCCAGGGCCGTAATGCTGTTGGCGTCGTAGTTGCCGTTGTTTGCCGGGGTGTTCTGTTCGTCGGTCATTGCGCTTGCCGTAGGCTCCGCAGGTCGGCCACCGCTTGCTGCGATGGACCGAGAATGAAGGGATAGCAGCCTGAATTATACCAGCCGGGGCTGATCGGCCTTGTCGGGTCCACTATGGCACAGCCACGATCTGTGCATGTTCCACGTGGAACCGGGTGATGCTGGACAAAGACGCCAGCGCGGACGGGGTTTCGGTTGCGGTAATGAATATCTGCGCCGGACCTGCCAGCAAACGCTGCAGAACGCGTGCCTGATGTGTGCGATCCAGCTCCGACGCGAGATCGTCCAGGGCAATGACCGGCCATTCGCCCCGTTGTTCGGCGTAATCCTCGGCCTGGGCCAACAGGCAGGCGAGGGCGGTCAGCTTGGCCTGGCCACGGGAAAGTGCGTCGCGGCCGGGAATGCTGTGGAACTCGACGCTCCAGTCCGCCCGATGCGGCCCCACCGAGGTGTAACCGGCCTGGCGGTCGCGTTCGCGCGCCAGCAGCAGTGCATCGGAAAGCGGCAGCTCGTGCCGACGCCAACCCGGGCTCAGGGTAAGGCCAAGAATGCCTAGCTGCGGAGCCAGTGTTTCGGCCAATGCGATGGTCCGCGACTGCAGGCGCTCCAGATAGTGCTGGCGTCGAGTAGTCAGTGGCTCGCCGGCCTCGGCAAGCTCGTGATCCCATGTGTCGAGCATCCGCGACGGTCCGCCCTGCTTGAGCAGCGCGTTCCGCTGCTTCAATGCCCGCGAGTAGCGTCGCCACAGGGACAGGAAGTCTGGTTCCACGTGGAACAGACCCCAATCCAGGAACCGGCGGCGTGGCTCACCACCTCCACTCACCAGCGCATGGCTGCCCGGCTCAAACGTGACCACCGCGAGGGCGGCGCACAGATTTCCGAGCTGGGCGACATCCTCACCGTCCAGACGTCCCTTCCACTCATGTCCACTGTGGCGCAGACCCGCCTTTCGCCGCTGCGAAGGCAGATCGCCGCGCTGTTCGTCCCATTCCACGAAGATGTCCAGCGCCTGCTGGCCCTGCCGCACCAATCCATCGCGAACACGGCCGCGGAAGCTGCGTCCGTAGGCCATCAGATGCAGCGCCTCGAGCACGCTGGTCTTGCCGGCGCCGTTGTCGCCGGTCAGCAGATTCAATCCTGGCTGCGGCAACAGCTCCACGGCATCGAAACGACGCAACTGGTGCAGGGCAAGACGACGAATCTGCATGGGAGACGGCGGACCATCCGCGCAAGGCGGTAGAGGGGCAGGGAATCACCCAGCTTACTGCATCGGTCAAGTCCGACGCCGCAGCGCCGGCGTGGGCTCCATTCGAGCACGTCAATCCGGCACTGGCCGTTCCACGTGGTGGAAGCACTGGCGCGGCTCGCCTCGGATCGGAGGTCAGATCGGGGCGGAAATCGTTGAAATCGGGGGCGGGGAGGTGCATCGAAACAGCCAGATTTGAAGAATCTGCAGACCCGTACAGTCGCCGAATCAACTGGCGACAGCCTCCCTCCGCGCGGTTCGATGAAAATTTCCTTGAAATCTGGCAGCTGTCCCTCTGCTGTGTTCCACAGAATTGAAGAAATTCAATGTGATCGTTTCACGCGGTGCACAGTTGGGCTGTATGACTTATGCACAGCCTGTGGGCGGATTGTGGATAAAAAGGCAGGTTTTCCACACCTGAAAAACTATCCACAGCTTCCCACCCAGGCTGAGAGGCTCATATACAGGGGGTTTCACCCCTATAAAGTAGATATTAATCAATAAGATAGGGTAGTTTTCCACGAAATCTGGCTCTACCATCACCACCAAGCTTTTGATTTATACCCAGATTTAGAAGCTAGGGACGGGCCACATCCAGACGAACCGGGCCTGTGGACAGTGCCGTCAGCAGGAGCGAAGGGATAGGCCATGCAGACATCGCTTCAGCCGCGAATCGCGACCAACGCTTCCGGCACGGCATGCGAGGCTGAGTCCGGCGCAAGCGAGTGCCCGGTGAGAAGCACGGCTGGAAGATGTCATGCATGGACCGCCTGTACGCAATGCTCCACGTGGAACAAAAAAAAAACGCCCGGTTTCATCCGGGCGTTCTATGTTCCACGTGGAACTGACGTGTCAGAGACGAAGCGGCATCACGACGTGACGCGACTTCTCGCTGCTGGATTCACGCACCAGCGCCGAAGAGTTCGAATCGCGCAGCTGGATGATGACGTCCTCATCGCGAAGGGCAGACAGCGCGTCCAGCAGGTAGTTCACGTTGAAGCCGATTGCCAGGTCGCTGACGGTGGTGTCCGCCTCGATTTCTTCCTGGGCTTCTTCCTGCTCCGGGTTATGCGCGCTGATCTTCAGGTTGCCCGGCGAAACTTCCACGCGGATGCCGCGGTACTTCTCGTTGGACAGGATCGCCGCACGCTGCAACGACGCACGCAACGATTCACGGTTCACCTTCACTTCGCGATCGGC
Source organism: Stenotrophomonas sp. STEN046 (assembly GCF_056759755.1). NCBI lineage: Bacteria > Pseudomonadati > Pseudomonadota > Gammaproteobacteria > Lysobacterales > Lysobacteraceae > Stenotrophomonas > Stenotrophomonas sp. STEN046. Next base: position 45,564 of record NZ_JBRRDR010000020.1, on the reverse strand, counting down.
ACCGATCGGGATCACCGCTTCGTAATCCGGGAAACGGCCGTCAATCAGCTTCGAGGTGAAGGTGACATCGTCGCGCTTGACGCGGACATGGCTGCGGCCGACTTCCAGCTCGATCTCGCGATCACCGCTCTCCAGCAGACGCTGCAGTTCGGTCACGCCCTTGCGGGGAACGATGATCTGGCGCTTGGAACCGCTCGGCTTGGCCAGATCGGTTTCGCACAGTGCCAGGCGGTGGCCGTCGGTGGCGACGGTACGCAGTGCATCACCGCGCAGGTCGAACAACAGCCCGTTGAGGTAGTAGCGCACGTCCTGCTGGGCCATCGCGAACGCGGTGCGCTCGATCAGTTCCTTCAGCGTGGCTTCGCCGATCGCGACGCGCTCGGTGGCTTCCACTTCGTCCACCGACGGGAAGTCGTTGGGGGGAAGGGTGGCCAGGGTGAAGCGGCTGCGGCCTGCCTGCACCGTGATCTTGTCACCGGTCTGCGAGACGGTGATCCGGCTGCCGTCAGGCAGGGCGCGGATGATCTCGAACAGCTTGCGGGCGGGGATGGTGGTTTCGCCGTCCTGGGCATCTTCTACCGCGATCCGCGACACCATCTCCACTTCCAGGTCGGTACCGGTCAGCGACAGCTGGCCGTTCTGCACCTGCACCAGGAAATTGGCCAGAACCGGAAGGGTCTGGCGGCGTTCGACCACGTTGACGACCTGTGCCAACGGCTTGAGAAAGGCTTCGCGCTGCAGTGTGAAACGCATGTGGTTCCGTGCCCCTATGCTTTAAAAAGATGTGGAATAAATCAAAAGCTTGGTGGTGCTGGTAGAGCCAGAATCGCTGGAAAACACAGCTAAGTCTTTGTAATAAAAGAGGTTTCAGGCTTCGAAACCCTCTGCATTACCAGCCCCCAAGGGGTGGGGAAAGCTGTGGATAAATTTACCGCGAAATCAGACGGCATTCTTATCCACACCCTGTCCCGCGCTTGCTACCGGATTCTGCACCGTTTTATGCGATGACGCCTTATCGGCGCACGTGCATCATTCGCTCAGCTTCCGGATCAGCTTGTCCCAGTCCTCGCGGAGCTTGCCGTCGGCTTCCATCAGGGTGCGGATCTGCCGGCAGGCATGCAGCACCGTGGTGTGATCACGACCGGCAAATGCGTCGCCGATCTCAGGCAGGCTGTGCTCGGTCAGCTCCTTGGTCAGGGCCATGGCGACCTGGCGCGGACGAGCCAGCGAACGGGTACGACGCTTGGACAGCAGATCCTTGATCTGCAGGCCGTAGTAGTCGGCAACGGTTTTCTGGATGTTGGGAATGCTGATCGCCTGCTGCTGGGCGCGAAGCAGGTCGCGCAGGGTTTCCTGGGCGAATTCAGTGGTGATCGCGCGGCCGGTGAAATTGGCGCGGGCGGTCAGGGTATTCAGCGCGCCCTCGAGGTCGCGCACGTTGGAGCGCATCTTCTTGGCGATCAGGAACGCAACATCATCGGGAATCTCGGCACCTCGCTCGCGGGCCTTGGCCAGCACGATCGCTGCGCGGGTCTCGAAGTCCGGCGGTTCGATCGCCACCGACAGGCCCCAGGCGAGCCGCGACTTCAGGCGCGCTTCCAGGCCTTCGACTTCGCGCGGATAGCGGTCGCAGGTCAGGATGATCTGCTGTTTGCCATCGAACAGGGCGTTGAAGGTGTGGAAGAACTCTTCCTGGGTGCGGTCCTTGCCAGCGAAGAACTGGATGTCATCGATCAGCAGCGCGTCGACCTGCTGGAACTGGCGCTTGAACTGATCCATGGTCTTTTCCTGCAAGGCCCGGATCATCGCGCTGAAGAACTGCTCCGAACGCAGGTACAGGACCTTCGCGCCGGGATTGGCCTGACGCATGGCGTTGCCGGCGGCGAACATCAGGTGGGTCTTGCCCAGGCCGGTGCCCCCGTACAGCAGCAGCGGATTGTGCGCGCGGTCGCCCGGCTTCTGCGCTGCCTGGAACGCCGCTGCAAGACCCAGCTGGTTGCTGCGGCCTTCAACGAAGTTGGCAAAGGTGTAGTGATTGTCCAGGTTGCCGGCGAAGGGCACCTGCGGCTGCACCGGGGCCTGCGCCGACGGGCTCGAAACGGCCGCGATCTGTGCCTCCACGGGCCGCGGGCGGGAGCCGATTTCAAGAAATACGTCGCCGAAACCGGCGAAGTGGGTGACCAGCTCGCGGATGCGCGGCAGGTACAGCTCGCGCACCTGATCGACGATGAAGGCATTGGGTGCATACAACACCAGGCTGTCAGCGCGCAGATCGGCCTGCAGCGGCTTCAACCAGGTATGAACATCCTCAGGCGGGAACTCCGCTTCGAGACGCTCGAGACTACGGGACCAGGCATCCATCAGCAATAATCATCCGGTGACCGATGCATAGGCGCGAAAAGGCGCCCAAACACAGGCCTGAAAGGGGGGAAATGGATGGCTCAGACTACCACCGAGCGCCCGCCTTCGGAATGCTTGTCCCCTACTTATTCACAAAAACATCCACAGCTATTGCACAGGCCGGTGAATTGGCGTAGCTGACAGGGGTTGACGTAGGGGGGTAGACCTCTCTAAAATTTCCGGTTCTTTCCGTCCCATTCATACGAGAGGCCCACATGGCCACCAAGCGCACCTTCCAGCCCAGCAACCTCAAGCGTAAGCGCGACCACGGCTTCCGTGCCCGTATGAAGACCGCTGACGGCCGCAAGATCCTGTCGCGTCGCCGCGCCAAGGGCCGCAAAGTCCTGAGCGCCTGATTGCCATGCCGCATCCAGCGGCAGACGCAATCCATTCGACAGTGAATACTGCAGACCCGCGCAAGCGATTCCCTCGCTCTGCGCGGGTTCGCACGCGTGCCGAATATTCAACGGTCTTCAACGGCGCCCGCCGTGTGTCCGAACCGCTGATGACCCTTCACTGGCTGCCGGTTGACCGGCCGGCCAGGTTGGGTCTGGCGGTGTCCCGCAAGGTCGATCCTCACGCCGTTGGGCGTAACCGGATCAAGCGCGTCCTGCGCGATGCCCTGCGTCAGACACGAACCGATATACAGCCAGGCGACTTCGTCGTCGTGGCTCGTAGTGCTGCGCGTAACGCCAGCAACGACGATATCCGCCAGGCCTTCCTGCGCCTGTTGCGGCGCCTGCGCGCATTGCCCGCGCCGGGCGTGGACGGCACAATGCCGCCGCCTGATGGCATTGCCATTTCCTCCATCACCGAGCCGGCACCGCGTCCCGGCCCCGCTGAGCCTGCCTGCTGATGAACCAGACCCGTGTTTTCCTGATCTTTGCCTGGCTGATGGTGGCCGTGCTGCTGTGGATGGAGTGGAGCCGAGAGAAGTCCGCCCCGACCCCGGCGCCGACGACCAGCTCGGCCCCGGCCGCCGCACAGAGTGTGCCGGGCGCTGCCCCGGGCAGCATTCCCAGCGCGCAGGTCCCCGGTGCCCCGGGCCAGGTCGCCGCACAGGCCCAGGCCAGCGCGACGCCGTCTGCACAGCGCGTGACCATCACCACCGACGTGCTGCGCCTGCAGCTCGACGGCGGCCGGGTGCTGGATGCCGAGCTGCTGCAGTTCCCGCAGAGCAAGGACGAGGGCAGCCCGCCGGTGCGCCTGCTGACCGAAGATCCCGCGCATCCGTACAGCGCGATCAGCGGTTGGGCCAGCGAAGACAAGAACACCCCGGTGCCGGGTGCCGACGGCTTCAAGCTGGTCGGTGACACCCGCGACTTCGTGCTGGCCAAGGGCCAGGACGAGCTGCAGATCCCGTTCGTGTGGACCGCCGACAACGGCGTGACCATCAAGCGCACCCTGATCGTGGGCCGCAACGAGTATGCGATCCGCTTCAAGGACGAGGTCAGCAACGCTGGTGCCGCGCCGTGGAACGGCTACGTCTACCGCACGCTGGACCGCACCCCGACGATCCTGTCGCGGAGCATGACCAACCCGGATTCGTTCAGCTTCAACGGTGCCACCTGGTACGACAACGACAAGAAGTACCAGCGTCGTGCGTTCAAGGATTACCTGGACGATGGCGCGCTGAACCAGAACATCACCGGCGGTTGGCTGGCGATGCTGCAGCACCACTTCTTCACCGCCTGGATCCCGCAGAAGGACCAGACCGCGCACTACGTGCTGTCGCAGGTGGCTGGCCGTGACCTGATCGAGGCGCGCGGCCCGGCCTTCACCGTGGCCCCGGGCCAGTCCACCAGCACCGAAGCGCGCCTGTGGGTGGGCCCGAAGCTGGTCAACCTGATTGCCAAGGAAGACGTGCCGGGCCTGGACCGCGTGGTCGACTACAGCCGCTTCTCGATGATGGCGGTGATCGGCCAGGGCCTGTTCTGGGTGCTCAACCAGGTGCACAAGCTGGTCGGCAACTGGGGCTGGGCCATCGTCGGCCTGGTGGTGCTGCTGAAGATCGTGCTGTACCCGCTGTCGGCGACGCAGTACAAGAGCGGCGCCAAGATGCGCCGGTTCCAGCCGCGCATCGCGCAGTTGAAGGAACGCTATGGCGATGATCGCCAGAAGTTCCAGACCGCGATGATGGAGCTGTACAAGAAGGAGAAGATCAATCCGATGGGCGGCTGCTTGCCGATCCTCATCCAGATGCCGATCTTCTTCGCCCTGTACTGGGTGCTGGTGGAATCGGTCGAGCTGCGCCAGGCGCCCTGGTTCGGCTGGATCCAGGATCTGACTGCACGCGACCCGTATTTCATCCTGCCGGTGATCAACGTGGCGGTGATGTGGTTCACCCAGAAGCTGACGCCGGCACCGGGCATGGACCCGATGCAGCAGAAGATGATGCAGTTCATGCCGCTGGTGTTCGGCGTCATGATGGCCTTCATGCCGTCCGGCCTGGTGCTGTACTGGGTGGTCAACGGTGGCCTGGGCCTGCTGCAGCAGTGGTGGATGACCAAGCGCCACGGCAGCGACCCGGTGCCGGCCACCGCCGCCACCGCACCTGCCAAGAAAAAGTAATCGGTAGAGCCGGCCGCTGGCCGGCTGACCTCAGCAAAAGCCCGCCGCAAGGCGGGCTTTTCGCATCCGGCGGTAGAATCGTCCGCACGCCGCTTCCCCCAGCCTGAGTCCGCCATGCCTCGTGTGCCGTCGTTCCGCCTGTTCCTGCCCTCGCTGCTGCTGACCCTGCTTGTTGCCGGGTGTGGCGACAAGGACGCGCAGGCTCCGGCAACGCCGACCCAGCCGAGCGCGCAGGCGGCGGCCGCCGCAGACCCTGCCGCTGCGCCGCTGCTGGGCGCGCTGCAGAAGCAGCTCGATGGTTACCGCCGCATCATCGTGTTGCTGGCCGACGAAGAGACGCAGTCGGCCGCGGACCGCGGAACTTCCACCCGCATCGGGCAACAGCTGTTCCATGACGGCCTGGAGCAGCGCACGGCCATCGCCGCCCGGTTCGATGCGCTGCTGCGCGATACCCGCCCGCAGCGTTTCGCCACCCTGGGCACGGTGCTGGACTACATCGAGTCGGCGCCGGAACTGTTCGATGCCGATCGGCTGGCCTTCCGCGAAGTGCTGCGTGACCTGCACGAGCGCATTGGTGCGGACTCCTCACTGCCGGCGGTGAAGCTGCACCAGCGCATCGGCGAGGACCTGGAGGCGCTGGATGAGATCGAGCGCAACTACAACCAGGAACTGACCCGCATCTTCAGCCGCTTCGAACGTACCCGCGCGATCGAGCTGAAGCGCGAGAAGTGGGACGACTACATCGCCCACCTGCACAAGGACTACAGCCGCGAAGCGATTCTGCGCGACTACGGGGTGATCGAGCCCTACCCGATGTCGATGAAGGACAGCGACCGCGAAATCTTTGGTCGCGACCTGCCGCCGAAAACCGTGGTGCTCACCTTCGACGACGGCCCGCACAAGGCCTACACCGATGAGGTGGTGGCCATCCTCAAGCGCTACGACGTGCCGGGCGTGTTCTTCGAGGTCGGCCGCAACCTGGGCAAGGTCGAGACCGATGGCAAGGTCAGCCTGGGGCCGATGGCAAAGATCAGCCGCAGCCTGATGGAAGATGGCTACGCGGTGGGCAACCACAGCCTGACCCACGCCCAGCTGTCGCGCACCACCGGCGATGCACTGCGCCAGCAGGTGCTCGACACCGATACGCTGCTGAAGGATGTCGACAGCAAGCGCGCGCCCCTGTTCCGCTTCCCCTATGGCGCGCGCAACGCCGAAGGCCTGCAGCTGCTCAACGAAGCGGGCCTGAAATCGATCATGTGGAACATCGATTCGATGGACTGGGCCGACCCCGTGCCGGAGTCGATCGTGCAGCGCGTGCTCGACCAGGTGAACAAGGAACAGCGCGGCATCATCCTGTTCCACGACATCCACGACCGTGCGGTGAAAGCACTGCCGCAGATCCTCGACCGGCTGATCGCCGACGGCTACCAGTTCGCCGGCTGGAATGGCCGCGACTTCAGCGTCGCCCGCGCCCGCAAGGGCAGCGACCGCGATGCCACCGTCACCACCGGCTATGAGAAGTCGTGGGCGATCGTGGTCGGCATCGACGACTACGCCAAATGGCCGAAACTGGAGTACGCCAGCCATGACGCCCAGGCCATCGCCGACACCCTGACCGGCCAGTTCGGCTTCCCCACCTCGCAGGTGATCGTGCTGAAGAACCAGCAGGCCACCCGCAACAACATCCTGGCTGCTTTCCACGACCGCCTGGCAGATGACCGCACCGGCAAGAACGATCGGGTGTTCGTGTTCTTCGCCGGCCACGGCGCCACACGCCAGCTCGCTTCGGGACGCGACCTGGGCTACATCATCCCGGTAGATTCGGACCCGAAGGAATTTGCGACCGACGCGATCGCGATGACCGACATCCAGAACATCGCCGAGAGCATGCAGGCCAAGCATGTGATGTTCGTGATGGATGCTTGTTACAGCGGGCTCGGCCTGACCCGTGGCGGTCCTTCGTCGTCCTCGTTCCTGCGCCAGAATGCGCGCCGCAGTGCGCGCCAGATGCTGACCGCCGGCGGCGCCGACCAGCAGGTGGCCGATGCCGGCCCGAACGGCCATTCGGTGTTCACCTGGGTGCTGCTGCAGGCGCTGGCCGGCAAGGGTGATCTCAATGGCGACGGCCTGATCACCGGCACCGAGCTGGCCGCCTATGTGGCGCCCGCAGTTTCGGCGGTTTCGCAGCAGACACCGGCGTTTGGCAGCTTGCCCGGTTCGCAGGGTGGTGAGTTCGTGTTCCAGGTGCCCGACAGCCAGGAATACCTCAACGCCGATACCCGCCAGCTGACACCCGATGCGATCGCGCTGAACAACAAGGTTGATGCGGCGCAGGACGCCAAGAGCGGTGCTGCGCCGGTGACCGTGGCCGACCTGCAGGGCGGCAAGGCCAAGCTGGTGGTGCCCGCTGCCGGGCCGGCCTCGGACCGCCAGCGTGCGCAGCAGGCCAATGACCGTGGCCTGCAGCTGTACCGCGAAAAGCGCTACGACGAAGCTGCCGTGCAGTTTGCCGAGGCGCTGAAGCTGCGCCCGGACTTTGCCCAGGCCGCCAACAACCTCGGCTTCGTCTACTACCGCCAGCAGCGCTACGCCGAAGCGGCGCGCTGGCTGGAAAACACACTGAAGATCGACCCGTCGCGTGCGGTAGCCCACCTCAATCTGGGCGATGCCTACTTCAACGCGGGCGACAAGGCCAAGGCGAAGCAGGCCTACACCACCTACCTGGCCCTGCAGCCGCAGGGCAGCGGGGCCGCGCAGGCACGCGCGCAGCTGCAGAAGCTCTGAGCCATGAATGATGTGATCCGCACCGACACCATCGTTGCCATCGCCAGTGCCCCCGGCGCGGGCGGCGTTGGTCTGCTGCGTCTGTCCGGCCCACGCGCGGCGGCGATTGCCACTGCGCTGGGCGCACCGGCACTGCGTCCACGCCATGCGCACTATGCGCGCCTGCGCGATGCTGACGGCGAGGTGATCGACGACGGCATCGTGCTGTGGTTCCCGGCACCGAACAGCTTCACCGGCGAAGAGGTGGTGGAACTGCAGGGCCATGGCAGCCCGGTGCTGCTGCAACAGCTGGTGACGCGCTGCATCGCGCTGGGTGCGCGGCAGGCGCGGCCCGGTGAGTTCAGCGAACGGGCGTTCCTCAACGGCAAGCTCGACCTGGCCCAGGCCGAGGCCATCGCCGATCTGATCGCCGCGGGCGACAACCGCGCCGCGCGTGCGGCACGCCGCTCGCTGGATGGGGTGTTCTCGCGCCGCATCGATACGGTGGTCGAGCAGCTGGTGCTGCTGCGCGTCCACGTGGAAGCCGCCATCGATTTCGCCGATGAGCCACTGGATACGCTCGGGGGAGCACAGGTGCGGCGCGGACTGGAACAGGCACGCAGCGATCTGGCGTTGCTGCGCCGGGACGCCGAGCGCGGCCGCCGCCTGCGCGATGGCCTGCACGCGGTACTGATCGGCCCGCCGAATGCCGGCAAGAGTTCGTTGTTGAATGCGTTGGCCGGCAGTGAGCGCGCCATCGTGACGGACATCGCCGGCACTACCCGCGACACCCTGCGCGAGACCATCCGGCTGGACGGCCTGGAGCTGACGCTGGTGGATACCGCCGGCCTGCGCGACGGCGGCGACGCCATCGAACGCGAAGGCATGCGCCGCGCGCACGTGGAAATCGAGCGCACCGACCTGGCGCTGATCGTGCTGGACGCGCGCGACCCCGCTGCCGGTGAAGCCGCACTGGGCGAGGCCGTGGCCGCCGTGCCGCACAAGGTCTACATCCATAACAAGTCGGACCTGCTGGATGCGTTGCCGACGCTGGACGATGCGGACCGCGTGTTCGTCTCGGCCGCTACCGGTGCCGGTCTGGAAGACCTGCACGCCCGCCTGCGTTCGATTGCATCGGCCGGGGCAGGGGAGCAGGTGGATGGCGAGTTCTCTGCGCGCACCCGCCACGTGGATGCGATCGAACGCGCGCAGGAACATGCGCAGCGCGCCGATGGCGAGCTGGTGCACGAACACCTGGAACTGGCCGCAGAGGAACTGCGGCTGGCGCACGACGCGCTGGGCGAGATCACCGGGCAGATGAGTGCCGATGATCTGCTGGGACGGATCTTCTCCAGCTTCTGCATCGGCAAGTAACGGTAGAGCGGAGCCCGCGCTCGGCTGGGGCAGCCCCTCGGGGTCAGAATCCCCGAGGGGCTCTGGCCCCAAAAAATGACGCGATCATCCCAATACTCCAGAGTCTTGCGCGGTACATCTTGAGTACCCGCTTCGACCACGCTAGCGTGCACGAAACTCTGGCAAAGGAATTGCGGATGCATCCGGACCACGTTTCGTACGTTCACTTCACAAGCCCGGCGCAGCTCACTCGGGCGTTGAACTCCTTGGCGGGCATCATCGAGGGAATCTCCATTGACGGAGAGATCAATACCGATGAGCGCCGCTTCCTGGCCCACTGGATCCAGGATCACCTCCATCAGCGCCAGCAGCATCCCTTTACCGAACTGGTGCCCGTGCTCGAGCGCGCACTTGGTGAGGGCCGCATGGACGAAGATGCGGCGGAAGATCTGCGGTGGTTGATCGACCGGATGCGCTCAAGTGATCGGGTAAACGCCATCACGGCCGATCTCCAGCGGCTTCATGCTGTACTGGGCGGCATAATCGCTGATGGCCGCATTTCGGAGGCCGAGCTGCGTGGTCTCTCGGACTGGATGGACGAGCATGTTCATCTACAGGGATGCTGGCCGTACGATGAAATCGGACATCTGGTGGCCAAGGTACTGGCTGATGGTGTGGTAGATGCGCAGGAACAGGTTCTGCTTCGCCAGTTCTTCAGCGAGTTCGTCGCCCTCGGCGATGACCGCACCCTGACCGATCCCTCGTTGCATATCGCCGGAAGTCTGGTCGGGCTTTGCGCGGTGGCTCCCGAAATCCATTTCGAGGAGAGGGGATTCTGCTTCACGGGCGCCTCGTCCCGAGGGTCACGCGCTGACATCCAAGCACTGGTAATGGCGCGAGGAGGACGCGTGCACAGTGTGCCTTCGAAAAAGGTGGACTACTTGGTGATTGGTGCTGAGGGAAACCCCTGCTGGAGCTACGCTTGCTACGGACGCAAGGTGGAACGTGCGGTGGAACTGCGCAAGGAAGGCCTGCGGATCATGATTGTCCATGAACGCGATTTCCATGACGCCTTGGTTGACTGAGGAAGCGGGGGACAGAGCCCCTTCGGGGATCCGAGTCCAGGTCCCCCAACCTGTCACATTCCCGCCGCATACTGACCCCCATCACATACCGCTTTTGGGGAAGTCGCAGTGAAGTCGTGGGGTTGTGCGTTGCTGTTGTCGCTGGCCGTGGCACCATCGGTGGCCATGAGTGCTGAATCCTCCACCCCGGCTGCGCCCAAGGCGTCGGTCTACGGCCATCGCGGGGCCAGCGCGCTGCTGCCCGAGCACACCCTGGCCGCCTACGCGCAGGCCATCGCCGATGGCGCCGATTACATCGAACCGGACCTGGTGATGACCAAGGACGGAGTGATGGTGGCCCGCCACGAGAACGAGATCGGTGGCACCACCGATGTGGCCGAGCACAAGGAATTCTCCGAGCGGAAGACCCGCAAGGTCATCGACGGGCAGACGGTGGAGGGCTGGTTCACCGAGGACTTCACCCTGGCCGAGCTGAAGACCCTCTACGCCCGCGAGCGCCTGCCGGAGCTGCGCAGCACTGCTTACGACGGCCAGTTCCGCATCGCCAGCCTGGACGAAATCCTCAGCTTCCTGGTGCAGCAGGCCGGCCGTGCCAACCGCGGTATCGGTCTGGTGCCGGAGATCAAGCACCCGACCTACTTCCAGTCGATCGGCCTGCCGATGGAAGACAAGCTGCTGGCCGCGCTGCGCGGCAATGCCTATACCAACGTCGGCCCGGTCACGATCCAGTCGTTCGAGACCGCCAACCTGCGCTACCTGCGCGGCAGGATTCCGCGTGGCAGCAACATCCGCCTGCTGCAGCTGCTGTGGAAGGGCGACACCCAGCCGGCGGACATCGCCAAGGCCGGTGGCGCGCTGACCTACGCACAGATGATGATGCCGGCCGGGCTGAAGGACATCGCCAGCTACGCCGACGGCATTGGTCCGGAGCTGCGTTCGATCATTCCGCTCGATGCCCGTGGCGCACTGGGTACGCCGACGGCGCTGGTGCGCGATGCGCACGCGGCGGGCCTGATGGTGATCCCGTACACGTTCCGCCCGGAGAACCACTTCCAGGCCAGCAACCTGCGCAAGGGCGCCGACAACGCGCGCAATGCGGAAGGCTCGATTGCCGAAATGCGTGCTTACCTGGCCACCGGCATCGATGCGTTCTTTACCGATGACCCGGCGCTTGGGCGACAGGCAGTGGATGGCGTGGGCGCGGCGGGCAACGCGGCAGACTGACGGGCTCCGGTAGATGCCAACCTTGGTTGGCACACGGCAGGAGTGCCGACCAAGGTCGGCCACTACCGGTTCATGAGGTTGCCGGCCAGCGGCCGGCACTACCGGGCATTTTCAACCGCGCGGATCTTCCGGACGCCGGAACGGAACCACGACATAGTCCTGGCCTTCGCGCGGCTGCCACAGCACCGGCACGCGCTGCGGCGACGGCGGCTCCAGCTCGTCGTCGGCCAGCGGTTCGATTTCATCCTCTTCGTCTTCCCAGCTGTAGCGCGGGCGCGGTGGCAGCGGGTCGGCGTTGCGGAACAGCAGCGCGGCGATGATGCCGGCGAAGGCACCGCCCATGTGCGACTGCCAGGACACGCCATCGGCATGCGGCAGGATGGTCATCAACATGCCGCCGTAGAACAGCATGCCGATCAGGCCGGTGGCGATCGCCGCACGGTCACGGCGCAGCAGGCCCAGGCTGGCCAGCAGGAACATCAGGCCATGGGTGACGCCGCTGGCACCCAGGTGCACGCTGCCGGGATTGCCCAGCATCCACGCGCCGATACCCGAACCCAGCCACAGCAGGGGCAGGGCACGCAGGGTGGCTTTGGGGTACACGCTGCCGGCCAGGGTACCGAGGATCAGGATGGCGAAGCTGTTGGAGGCGATATGTTCCACCGACCCATGCAGCAGCGGACCGCCGACCAGGCCGAGCAGGCCTTTGGCTTCCAGCGGGGCGACCGCCCACATCCGCCAATCGAAATAGTCCTGCAGGGCGAACACCGCGATCAGCAGCAGCACGGCTGCCAGGCTGGCATTGAAGGCGCGCAGGATGCGCGAGCGGTCAGTGCGGTCGGCCGGTACGTCGCCGGCGGGCAGGGGCGCGTTCGTGTTCATACCCTCAGCAATGGCGGTGGCTGGCGCGAAACCAAGGCCACCGCTGCGGGAGAGTGGCAGCGGCCGGCGGGACAATCCGCCGGCCGTGCCGTCCAGCACCTGGTGATCAGGCGCCGCCTTCCTTCGGCGGGTTCTTCAGGCTCAGCACCACCGTGGCAGCGATGATCACGGCGACCACGCCCAGCGAGATCGGGGTCGGGATCTTGAACAGGTCGATGATCATCATCTTGATGCCGATGAAGCCCAGCACCAGCGCCAGGCCATACGGCAGCAGGTGGAAGCGGTCGGCCATGCCGGCCAGCAGGAAGAACATCGCACGCAGGCCCAGCACCGCGAACACGTTGGAGGTCAGCACGATGAACGGGTCGGTGGTGATGGCGAAGATCGCCGGGATGCTGTCCACCGCGAAGATCACGTCGGTGACGGCGATCAGGATCAGCACCGCGAACAGCGGGGTGAACCAGCGCACGCCATCACGCTTCACGCTCATGGCGTTGCCCGCGTAATCGGGCAGCAGGCGCAGGTGCTTGCGCATCCAGCGCAACGCCGGGTTGGCCTCCAGATCAGGCTCCTGGCCAGCGGCGAACCACATCTTCCAGCCGGTGAACAGCAGGAACGCGCCGAACACGTAGAGCAGCCAATGGAACTGGGTGATCAGTACGCTGCCGGCGAAGATCATGATCGTACGCAGCACGATCGCACCCAGGATGCCGATGATCAGCACCTTCTGGCGCTGTTCCTCCGGCACCGCGAAGTAGCTCATGATCATCAGGAAGACAAAGATGTTGTCCACCGCCAGCGCCTTCTCGACCAGATAGCCGGTCAGGAATTCGAGGCCGACCTTGTTGGCCACGACCTGGCCGGCGGTTTCGTTCAGGTAGAACCACAGGCCGCCATTGAAGGCCAGCGCCAGCGCGACCCAGCCGATGGACCACCACAGGGCCTCCTTGAAAGTGACCTTGTGCGGGCCGCCGTGCCGCATCAATACCAGGTCGACCAGCAGCGCGATGACCACCACCGCTGCGAAGCCGCCCCACAACCACAAATTACCGATCGTCTGCATGGGTTTATCCGTTGGGAAATGAAAAAAGCCTCAAGCCGGACGGCGAGGATCTGCAACGGAGGATCGGGAGGGAATCCAGGGACAGAGCTTCGCCGGTACGGCGAAGGTCTCGCTCGCAGTTCCGATGGGCTGGAACTGCCGTTGCACCGGAGCCTGCGGGCTCGAATTGACGGCGACAACGTCTGGGAGCTACTCCCCTTCTGCGGCCGATTCTGCGGCCTGGCCGGGCCGGCGTCAAATGCCCCGGGGGCCCGGAGAACTGCCGGGACCGCGCTCCAGCGCGGACCTGGCCCCGGCGCCCGGCTACAATAGGCAGATGAATACCGCCCTCCCCGTTGTCCGCCTCAAGAACGCGTGGCGTTCCAGCCACCCGTGGATTTTCCAGAAACTGGTCGAGAAGCCGACCGTCCGGCCCAAGCCGGGCTCCATCGTCGATGTCGTCGGCATCGACGGCGAGTTCATCGGCCGTGGCTTCTACAACGGGCATTCGCGCATCGCCGTGCGCATCCTTGAAACCGACCCGCAGATCCCGGTGGATGCCGGCTGGTTCTCGCGCAAGATCGCCCAGGCGGTGTCGCTGCGCCGTGAGGTGCTGAAGCTCGATACGGTGTCCGATGCCTGGCGCGTGGTGCACAGCGAAGGCGATGGCCTGTCCGGCCTGGTGGTGGACCGTTACAACGATCTGGTGGTGGTCGAGTTCTTCGCCGCCGGCATGTTCCGCCATCGCGAATGGATCTACGAAGCGCTGCGCGAGCAGTTCCCGGGGTGCCGCTTCCACAGCTTCGCCGACGAACACGTGCAGAAGCAGGAAAGCTTCGATTTCCACGGCAACACCACCACCGAAGCGTCGGTGATCACCGAGTACGGCATCAAGTTCCGCGCCGACCCGGCCGGTGCCCACAAGACCGGTTTCTTCGCCGACCAGCGCGAGAACCGCGAGTGGCTGAGCCAGCAGGTGGAAGGCAAGAGCGTGCTGGACCTGTGCTGCAACACCGGCGGTTTCGCCGTGTATGCCGCCGCACGGGGCGCCTCTGAAGTGGTCGGCATCGACATCGATGAGGACGTGATCCAGATCGCCAAGGGCAATTCGCGCCTGAACAACGTGCGTCCGAAGTTCGTCCAGTCCGACATCTTCCCGTGGCTGCGCGACGCCGCCAACCGCGGCGAACAGTACGACGTGGTGATCCTGGACCCGGCGAAGATGACCCGCGACCGCGACCAGGTCATCACCGCACTGAAGAAGTACCTGGACATGAACAAGCTGGCGCTGGGCGTGGTCAAGCCCGGTGGCCTGTTCGCCACGTTCTCGTGCACCGGCCTGGTGGCCGAGGATCAGTTCCTGGACATGCTGCGCCGTGCCGCGTACTTCTCCGGCCGCACCATCCAGATCCTGAAGGTGGCAGGCGCCGGCCCGGACCATCCGTTCATGGCCCACGTGCAGGAATCGCGTTACCTCAAGGCCGTCTTCTGCCGCGTGGTGGATTGACGATGCAACGGGTGCCGACCACGGTCGGCACCTTCCAGCGCGACGCTAGGGCCGCGCCGACACGTCTGGCGCCTGCAGCTGCAGCAGCAGACCGTTGATGACGGTCACCCGCCTGCGCAGGTACCAGCCCAGCGCCGCCAGCCCGCTGCCGGCCAGCAGCAGCGCTGGAATCCCGAGCAGGCTGATGACCCAGCCGTATTCAAACAGGGCCATGCGCAGCGACTGCTGCCGATGCCATTGGATGCTGCGCGCCGACGCCGGCAACCGGGCCGCTTTCTCCAATGCCGCCTGCCACAGCGCCGGCACCGGCACGCCGATGTCCTGGCCGTTGGCCAGCGCGCGTGCCAGTGCATCCCGCTCGCTGCCATCACGGCCGGCCACCATCGAATCCTGCGCGCGCAGGTAGCGCTGCCATGCCGGGCTGAACCCGGCGAAGGCAGGGCTTTCGATCAAGGCGTGCAGTTTCCCGTACGCCAACGGGCCGCCCTGTCCGGCCTCCTGTGCGGTGAAACCACGACGCGCGAAATCGACGCCCGAAGCGGCCATCCACAGCAGCGCCGTGCCGAACACCATGGCGTAGGTGAACTGCCGCACGCCGCGGTTGTGCATCACCGCGCGCAGGCCCATGCCCATCCACGCCAGCACCGGCACGGCCAGCAGGTACAGGAAGGCGCCACGGCCGGCACCGCCATCGCCGAAGCCGGCGGGGACATGCGCCCAGGCAGGAACGCCGCGGTGTGCATCGGCGCTGAGCAGGAGCAGGACCAGCAACGGCGCGCACATCGGTAGGCAGGCCAGGCCCAGCGAGCGCAGCAGCGACCCACGCCGGTACAGCGCGCGCAGCCCTGCGACTCCCTCCACCCGGTCCCGCAGCGCGGGCGGAATCTGCAGCGGGTCGGTGGTGCGTGCGCTCATGCACCCACCGCCTGTGCCTGCAGCAACGCCTGCAGTGCCCGCTTCAGCTGGTCCTGCGCCTGTGCGGCACTGGCGACCATCTGCGCGCTGGCGTTGTCGCTGTTGTGCAGTGCCTGGATGGTCTGGCGCCAGATCGGCAGCAGGATCTGCACCGTCTCGCTGTAGCGGTCGAGCAGGTCGATGGCCGCGCTGCGGGCGAGCTGTACCTGGACCCGGCTCATCGAATGACTGGCCAGCAGCGCGGTCAGGTTGGCGAGCCGACGCTGCAGGCGCTCGACCGGACGATCGGGCAAGGGTGCGTCATCCGCGCCGCTGGCATCGGCTGGCAGTTCCTGCAGGAACTGCACGCCGGCATCGATGTAGGTCTGCAGGCGAACGCCCTGCACGTCATGCTCGATCAGCTGCGCGTCCAGTCGATCCACGCTGGCACGCACGGCGATGGCCTGGCGCTCGATCTCGGCCAGCACCTCGACGTTGCTGCCCATGGCGATGCGCCGGCGCAGCCGCTGTTCGATGTCGGCGCCGGTAAACCGGTCCCACCATCGGGCGCGCTGCAGCAGGGCATTGGGATCGTGCTCGGACAGCCGGGTGACCAGTTCGGCCAGGACACGGGCCAGTGCGTTGGCGCTGCCATCCTGCCAGGCCGGTTCGGCGCTGGCATGGGCCAGATCCGGCGGTCCATAGCGGCCGATGTCGGTGCGCCCCGCAAACAGCGCCGGCAGGACCTCGCGCTTGAGCTGTTCGACGCTGACCGCGCCGGCGGGCACCGTCTTCGCTTCCTTTACCGGCAGCGGCGGTGGCTGGGACTTCGACATCGGTGTGTCCATTCCATGGTCGAGGCGGCACGCGGCGTTGCGTGCTGCGAAGCGTGGTTGCCGGCGAGTGTAATGGAGCGCGCCGGCAGTGGAGCACGCTTGTCACGGAGCATGCTTGTTGCAGAGCACGCTGACCAAGGCGGCACTACCGTGTGGGGCCGTCCGGGCGCTATGGTCGGGTCCTTCCCATTACCGGTGGATCACCATGCCCTCGTTGCGTTGCCTGTCTGTAGTGCTTGCGCTGGCGCTGGGTGCGCCGTTGTCCGCCCACGCCATCCAGTTCAGCGCGCAGGAGCTGGCGCGGGCCAAGGCGCTGCAGCAACGCCTGGTTACCCTGGACAGCCATCTGGATACCCCGGCCAACTTCGCCCGCGATGGCTTCGACATCGAGCAGCGGCATGATCGCAATGCGTTGTCGCAGGTGGATTACCCGCGCATGGTCGAAGGCGCGCTCGATGGCGGCTTCTGGGCGATCTACACCGACCAGGGCGACCGCACCGCCGCGGCCAACCTGGCCGAGCGCGACCACGGCCTGCAGCGGCTGCTTGAGATCCGCCAGATGCTGGCGGCCAACCCGGAACGCTTCGCCCTGGCCCTCACCGCTGACGATGCTGCGCGCATCAAGGCCGCCGGCAAGCGCGTGGTCTACATCAGCATGGAAAACGCCAGCCCGCTGGCAGCCGACCCGAGCCTGCTGTCGTTCTATCACCGTGCCGGCCTGCGCCTGCTCAGCACCGTGCATTTCGCCAACAACGCGTTCGCCGATTCGGCCACCGATCCGAAGGGCGCCGAATGGAAGGGACTGAGCCCGGCCGGCAAGGACCTGGTCCGCGCGGCGGTCAAGCTGGGCATCGTCATCGATCAGTCGCATGCGTCCGACGCGGTGTTCGATGACCTGATGACGATGATGCCGGTGCCGTTCGTGCTGTCGCACAGCTCGGCCAAGGCGATCTACGACCACCCGCGCAATCTGGACGACGCGCGCCTGCGCAGGCTGGCCAAGGCCGGCGGCGTGATCCAGGTGAACGCCTACGGCGGCTACCTGATCGACACGGCGAAGACGCCCGAGCGCAAGCAGGCCGAGGACGCCCTGAGCAAACAGCTCGGTGGCTGGGAAGGGATGGGCATCGAGCAGGGCGTGGCCCTGCTGAAGGCCGAGCAGGCCCTTGACCATGAACATCCCGTGCGCCACGCCAGCCTGGACGACTTCTTCGCCCACTTCGAGCACATCCTGAAGGTGGTCGGGCCCGAGCATGTGGGCATCGGCCTGGACTGGGATGGCGGCGGTGGCCTGAGCGACCTGCCCGATGTCAGTCAGTTGCCGAAGATCACCGCCTGGCTGCTGCGCAAGGGCTATACCGAGAAGCAGATCGCCGGCATATGGGGCGGCAACCTGCTGCGGGTGATGCGGCAGGCGCAGGACTACGCGGCAAAGCAGGGCGGGTAACCGACCTGCGCGGCAATCGGGATTGCGCCGGGCATGGCCCGGCGATTCCCACATGCTGTCGGCGCCGCCTTTATCTGCCGATCAGCGCGTGGCGACGGCTGTACACGAAGTACAACACCAGGCCGACCACGTTCCATGCCAGGAAGTACAGCTGGGTGGTGTGCGGCAGGCTGATGAACAGGTAGATGCAGCCCAGTGCCGCCAGCGGGCCCACGATGAAGGCAAACGGCGTGCGGAACGTGCGCTCGCGGTTCGGCTCGCGCACGCGCAGCACCACCAGGCAGATACCCACCGCGGTAAACGCGGCCAGGGTACCGGCGTTGGCCAGCGCGGCGATTTCATCCAGCCGCGCCACACCTGCAAGCGCCGACACCACCACCGCCGTGAACAGCGTGGTGGCCACCGGCGTGCCGGTGCGCGCGTTGACCTTGGACAGGCCACGCGGCAGCAGGCCGTCGCGGCTCATGACGAAGAAGATGCGGCTCTGGCCATACAGGAAGGCCAGAAGGACAGTCGGCAGGGCGATGATGGCGATCACACCGATCAGCATCGCGGCGGTCGGCTGGCCCAGCTGGCGCATGATCAGTGCCAGCGGCTCGGCGCTCTGGCCGAACACGGTGTAGCTCATCGCACCGATCGCAGCCAGCGCCACCAGCACGTACACGATGGTGCAGCCCACCATTGAACCGATGATGCCGATGGACAGGTCGCGCGCGGGGTTCTTGGTTTCCTCGGCCGCCGTGGAGATCGCATCGAAACCGTAGAACGCGAAGAAGATGATGGCCGCTGCCGCCATTACGCCGCGCTCGACGTTGTCCGGCCCCAGTGTCTTGGCGAAGCCATAGGGCATGAACGGCTGCAGGTTGCTGGGATCGAATGCCGGCAGGGCCACCGCCACGAAGATGCCCAGCGCGATCAGCTTGAACACCACCAGGATCGCGTTGAGGGTGGCGCTTTCCTTGGTACCGGCCATCAGCATCAGTGCCACCAGCCAGGTGATGATGATGGCGGGCAGGTTGATCATGCCGCCTGCCACATGCGGGCCGGCGGCAAGCATGGCCGGCAGCCGCAGGTCCCAGCCGAACTGGGTATGCACCCATTCGAGGAAGCCGACGAAATAGCCCGACCAGCCCACGGCCACCGTACTCACCACCAGCGAGTACTCCAGGATCAGGCTCCAGCCCACCACCCACGCGAACACTTCGCCCAGGGCGCTGTAGCTGTAGGTGTAGGCACTGCCGGCGGCCGGCATCATCGTCGACAGTTCGGCGTAGGCCAGGGCCGCACAGGCGCACACCGCACCGGCAATGGCAAAGGAGATCAGCACGGCGGGGCCGGCACGGTCGGCGCCGACGCCGATTAGGGTGTAGATGCCGGTGCCGACGATGGCACCGATGCCGAGCGCGATCAGATGCGGCCAGCTGAGGGTCGGGACCAGGCGCCGGCCGGCTTCATGGACGGTGACGGAATCTAGGGACTTGCGCCGGAGCAGGGACATGCTGGCCTCGGAAGGGGTGACTGAGAACGACAAGTCCCCGAGTGTGACCGAACGCAGCGCAGCATTGCCACTGACGGGGGTCATATGCGTCAGGGCGGGTGCCGTCCCCCGACGAGGCTGCCGGAATCGGCACATTCCGGGAGGCGTCCAGCGCTCGACCCCACCGGCGGTTACGGCCAGTGGCAGCCGTCATCCTGGAAAGCTTGCAGATCTTCTGCGAAATCGGTGCGTCGACCGTCGCGCTGGCGCGTGTAACTGAAGCTGTAGACCCGCGCGCCCTGCGTGCTCAGCGTGTAGTGGCCGGTCACGCGGCCATCCACGCGCTCTTCCCACACGGTATCGAACTGGTAGGGACGGTCTTCGGCCAGCACGGTGGTCTCTTCCGATATTCGGCGCAGCGCCAGGCGCTGGCGATGGCCGTGGTAGCGCACATCGGCCCGGCCGTCGGCCAGCCACCGCCATTCCAGGTGCACCGCGTCGTTGCGGCCCCCGCTGAGGCAACGGTGCTCCGGTGCAGCGCTGGCAGTGCCGGCCAGCAGCAACCCCACCACCAGCAGCGGCCAGCGCGCGATCATCCGTTCAAGCCCAGGCGGATGCCGAAGCCGACCAGGAACAGCCCGGCCACACGCCGCAGCGCGTCGCTGACGCGTGGATGCTGGATCAGGCGGCGGCGGGCCAGGTTGCCCACCCAGATCAGCAGCGAGCAGTAGGCGATGCTGACCACGAAGATGATGCCGGCCAGGGCCGCGAACGTGGCCATGCCCTGGTGCGCCTTGGGGTCGATGAACAGGGGCAGGAAGGCCATGTAGAACAGGATCGCCTTCGGGTTGAGCAGGCTGACCAGGATCGCCTGGTGGAAATAGCGGCCCGGCTGCATGCGTACCGGGCCGACCTCGCCGCCGTCACCCTTGGGCGTGCGCAGCAGGCTGATGCCCACCCATACCAAGTAGGCCGCGCCGAGGTACTGCACGGCATGGAACACAGTGGGGTTGGCCTTGAGCAGTGCGGCCACGCCGGCCAGCGCCAGCCACATCAGGATCTGATCGCCCACCAGCAGGCCGGCCAGTGCCGTATAGCCACCGCGCACCCCGCCACGTCCGGTGGCGGTCAGCAGCGTGAACGTGCCCGGCCCGGGCAGGGCGAGGAACACCAGCACGGCGAGCAGAAATGTCCACAGATCCTGGATGCCCATCCACGGCATGGCGCGACTCTCTTACAACGGGGGAACGCCATTGTCGGCCAGTGCTGCTGCAGGCGACAGGGGCTGGGCCTGGGCGCCGGGCAGGCCAGACAGCAGCGGTTGCAGGTGCTGGCGCAGCTGCGCGTGCAGTTGCCGCACCGCCGGCGAGAACTGCTTGCGATGCGGGCATACCAGCTGCAGTGGAATGTGGCTGCCGATGCCGCCCAGCAGCAGCTGCAGGCGGCCGGCCAGCACGTCCTCGCGCACATCCAGCCAGGATTTGTAGGTGATGCCTTCACCGGCCACGGCCCAGCGCCGCACCACGTCGGCGTCGTCGCAGACCAGCGGGCCGCGTACCGGGATCACCACGCGGCGCCCGTCGACCTCGAACGACCAGCGGTCGTAGGCGCGACCCCCGAGCTGGTAGGCCAGGCAGTCGTGTTCGCGCAGGTCTTCCAAGCGCTGCGGCGTGCCGCGCCGTTGCAGGTAATCCGGTGCGGCCGACAGCACCCGGCGGTTGCCCTCCAGCAGGGGCAGGGCGACGTAGTTGGCGTCATCGAACTGGCCGAGCCGGATCGCCACATCCACCGGATCGCGGAACACGTCGGCCACTTCATCGGACAGGCGCAGATGCAGGCGGAGCCGTGGATGCGCCGCGCGGAAGGCGCTGAGCCAGGGCAGCAGCAGGTTGCGGCCGAAATCGGAAGGCGCCGACAGCTGCAGGGTGCCGTGCAGTTCTGCGTCCTCGCCCTGCACCCGCGCGCGGCCTTCGCGCAGGGTGGCCAGAACGTCCTGCGCGTAGGGCAGATACAGCGCACCTTCGGCGGTCAGCCGCAGGCTGCGGGTGGTGCGCACGAACAGGCGCAGGTCAAGTTCGCGTTCCAGCCGCGCCACCGCTGCGGCGACCTGGCCGGGCAGCAGGTCGGCCTCGCGCGCGGCCTGCGAGAAGCTGCCCAAGGCCGCCGTACGGGCGAACAGCTGCAGATCGTCGAAACGGATCATTTTCATTACAGGAGTGAAAGTGTTGCCGGATTCTGCGCCTTTCTGCAGGGGCATGCACGGCGCACGCTGTGGGCTCTCCTCTTTGCTGGATAGCCCCATGCGCGCCATTGCCTACACCCAAGCGGGCCTGCCGATCGATGATCCGCAGGCCCTGATCGACATCGACCTGCCACTGCCGCAACCGGGCCCGCGCGACCTGCGGGTGGCGGTGCGGGCGGTGGCGGTGAACCCGGTCGATACCAAGGTCCGCCGCAGCATGGCCACCGACGCCCCGCGCGTGCTCGGTTGGGATGCAGTGGGCGTGGTCGATGCGGTCGGCAGCGAGGTGAGCCTGTTCCAGCCGGGCGACGCGGTGTATTACGCCGGCGTGATCGATCGCCCGGGCAGCAACGCCGAGTTCCAGCTGGTGGACGAGCGCAGCGTCGGCCGCAAGCCGGCCAGCCTGGAGGATGCGGCGGCCGCGGCGTTGCCGCTGACTGCGATCACCGCGTGGGAACTGCTGTTCGACCGCCTGCGCATCGCCGAGGGTGGCGGTGAAGGGCAGAACCTGCTGGTGATTGGTGCGGCCGGTGGCGTCGGTTCGATCCTGGTGCAGCTGGCACGCCGGTTGACCCGGCTGACGGTGATCGGCACCGCGTCGCGTCCGGCCACGCAGGACTGGGTGTATGCGATGGGCGCGCACCACGTGATCGATCACAGCCTGCCACTGGCCGAGGGCCTGGCCCGGCTCGGCATCAGCGAGGTGCAGCACGTTGCCAGCCTGACCCACACCGACCAGCACTACGAGCAGATCGTGCAGGTGCTGGCGCCGCAGGGCCAGCTGGGCCTGATCGATGATCCCGGCCAGCTGGATGTCATGGCCCTCAAGCGCAAGGCACTGTCGCTGCACTGGGAATCGATGTTTACCCGGCCGCTGTACAGGACTGCCGACATGCAGCGTCAGCACGATCTGCTGAACCGGGTCGCCGAGCTGGTCGATGCCGGCGTGCTGCAGACCACACTGGGCGAGCACTTCGGCCGGATCGACGCAGCCAACCTGCGGCGCGCGCACGCGCTGCTGGAAAGCCATCGGGCCAAGGGCAAGATCGTGCTGGAAGGCTGGTAAGCCCCGCGGCGGCGCGGGGCAGCAGATCCACGCCATGCGCGGATGAGGGAAACGGTAGTGCCGGCCGCTTGGCCGGCAGCACGCTACGCCACGCCGTTGTCCACGTGTTCGGCGAACCCGGGACGACCACGCAGGCGCTCGAACCAGGCATTGACGTGGTTCAGCACCGGCTTGTCGCCGGGGGTACTGCGCCAGCGCTGGGTCGACAGGCCGAGCACGATGTCGGCAAGGGTGAAACCGCTGCCGGCCACATGGCCGGTGCTTGCCGCAAGCTGGGTGTCGAGCATGCCCATCAGCCGGTTCCATAGCACCAGGCTTGCCTCGGCGGTGGCGTTGTCCGGATGGTCCGGATGCCGGCGCACGCGCGCCATGAACACCGGTCGCCAGGCGTTGTTGAGGTCGGTGGCCTGCCAGTCCATCCATTGCTCGACCTGCGCGCGCGGCTGCCCGGCACGGGGCAGCAGGTCATCGCGGTCCTGCCGGCCGGCCAGGTAGCGACAGATGCTGTTGGATTCCCACAGCACGAAGCGGCCGTCGCGCAGCACCGGTACCTGCTGGTTGGGATTCAGCGCGGCCAAGCGGTCCGGCGCAGGTGCCGGGTCATGTGAGACCGGGAGATCGAGTTCGGCGCACAGCCACAGCACCTTGCGCACGTTGATCGAAGTGGGCTTTCCGTAGAGTTCAAGCATGGTGGTGTTGCAGCAGCTGAGACTGGGCCAGCCTACACTTGTGGCATGCAAACCGAATCCCTGCTCATCGCCGGCCTGCTCCTGGTCGTACTCATCCTGCAGCTGGTCGCTCTGTTGCGCCGGCCGCCCCATGACCGCCTGGAACAGGCCGTGCGCGAGGAAGCGCGCGCTGGCCGCAGTGAACTGCGCGAACAGCTGGATGGCTTCGCCCGCGCGCTGACCGATCTGTCGACCCGCACCGACCAGCGCCTGGACCTGCTGCGCGAGGCGCTGGGTGAAGACGCGCGCAAGGCCCGCGCCGAAGCCGCCGACAGCCAGCAGCGCAGTGGCGCCTTGATGGCGCAGCGCCTGCAGGAACTGCGTGTGCAGCTGGATGTGTTCGGCCAGCAGCAGGAAGCCCGCATCCACGCGTTCGGCCAGCAGCTGCAGGAGCTGACCGGGCGCACCGATACCCAGTTCGGCGTGCTGCGGCAGACGCTGGTGGACGATGCACGCAAGGGGCGTGAGGAAAGCGCGCAGTCCCAGCAGCGCCTGACCGAAAGCCTGGGCCTGCGCCTACAGGAGCTGACCCAACGCAATGAACAGCGCATCGGCGAGATGCGCGCGACCCTGGAAGAACAGCTGCGCACGCTGCAGGCCGACAATGCGCAGAAGCTGGAGCAGATGCGCCACACCGTCGATGAGAAGCTGCAATCGACGCTGGAAACGCGCCTGGGCAATTCCTTCAAGCTGGTTTCCGAGCGCCTGGAACAGGTGCAGCGTGGGCTGGGTGAAATGCAGCAGCTGGCCACCGGCGTGGGCGACCTCAAGCGCGTGCTGACCAATGTGAAGAACCGCGGCAGCTGGGGTGAAGTGCAGCTGGAAAACATCCTGGAGCAGACCTTGACCCAGGAGCAGTACGCGCGCTCGGTGAAGGTGCGTCCGGACAGCAACGAGATGGTCGACATTGCCGTGCGCCTGCCCGGCCGCAGCGACGACGACACGCCGGTGTGGCTGCCGATCGATTCCAAGTTCCCGCGCGAGGACTACGAGCGCCTGCTCGATGCGCAGGAACAGGGCGATGCAGAGGGCGTGCGCCTGCAGGGCATCCAGCTGGAGCGTGCGGTGCGCGTGCAGGCCAAGTCGATCTGCGAAAAGTACATCGTGCCGCCGCACACCACCGACTTCGCGGTGATGTTCCTGCCCACCGAGGGCCTGTACGCCGAGGTGATCCGGCGCCCGGGCCTGGTCGACCTGCTGCAGCGCGAGCACCGCGTGGTGGTGGCCGGCCCGACCACCGTCACCGCCCTGCTCAACAGCCTGCAGATGGGCTTCCGTACCCTGGCCATCGAACAGCGTTCCAGCGAAGTGTGGACGTTGCTGGGGGCGGTCAAGACCGAGTTCGGCAAGTTCGGCAGCGTGCTGGACAGCGTCAAGACCAAACTCGACCAGGCCAGCAAGCAGATCGACCAGACAGGCGTGCGCACGCGTGCGATCGCCCGCAAGCTGCGGGAGGTCGAGTCGTTGCCCGCCGAGCAGAGCCGGCAGCTGCTCCCCGACACCCTGGCTGCCGAGGACGGCAGCGAGGACGGGGCCGAGGGCGAAGAGGCCTGAGCTGCACCGACACGCCGGCTGCATGGCGGAGTGCGTATGCTTGCCCTCCGTCCGCCCTGACAGGTATCGCCATGCGTTTGCGTCTCTGTGCCAGCCTCGCCCTGACTGCGCTGCTCGCCGCCTGCAGCAGCGCCCCGCCAGCCGCCGATGCCGATGCAACCGCCACCGTGGCCGATACACCTGAAGCCGCGGCCGCCTACCAGGAAGCGCGCGACGTGGACTGCCAGGCCGCCGGTGGCACGCTGCAGCCGCTGGGCCGCCTGCAGCGCGTGCAGTGCGTGATTCCCTATGCAGATGCCGGCAGGTCCTGCGGGAACAAGAGTGACTGCAGCGGCCAGTGCCTGGCCAGTGACAGGGTGGCTGCCGGCGCGGTGGCCACCGGTACCTGCCAGCGCGACATCAGCCAGAACTTCGGTTGCCGCCAGCGCATCGATGGCGGCAAGGCGCTGGGCACGATCTGCGTGGATTGATCGTCGTGCCGGCATCGTGCGGCGCTATGCTGGCAGGCCATTCCCCGCCGTTGCCGGAGCCGTACGTGAGCACCCCGATCCAGGACATTTCCCTCACCACCATCGAAGGCCAGCCGTCCTCGCTTGCCGACTACCAGGGCAAGGTACTGCTGCTGGTCAACGTGGCTTCCAAGTGTGGCCTGACCTCGCAGTACGAGGGCCTGCAGGCGCTGTACGCGGAAAAGCAGGCACAGGGCCTGGAAGTACTCGGCTTCCCGGCCAACAACTTCCTCGGCCAGGAACCGGGCAGCGAGGAGGAGATCCAGCAGTTCTGCCAGCTGACTTACGCGGTGAGCTTCCCGATGTTCGCCAAGATCAGCGTTGCCGGTGAGGACACCCACCCGCTGTACCAGCAGCTGACCGCGGCGCAGCCGCAGGCGATCGGCGAAGGCCCGTTGCGCGAGCGCCTGGCCAGCAAGGAGATTCCGATCCACGCGGCACCGGCTGTACTGTGGAACTTCGAGAAGTTCCTGGTCGGTCGCGATGGCAAGGTCATCGCCCGCTTCGCGCCGGATGTGGCTGCCGATGACGCGCGCCTGCGCGAAGCTGTCGAGGCAGCGCTGGCCGCTTGAAGAAGGTCTGCCAACCTACCGGAAAGGCAGAAGGCGTGCCAACCAAGGTTGGCACCTACAGAAAGGCAGAAGATGCTGGAAATGAAAAACCCCGCCGAGGCGGGGTTTTTCATGGGTCGCCGGCAGTGATCAGTTGGTCCACTGCGGCATGGGCATCGCGTCCACCGGGATCGGCGAATTGGCGTCGTCGCTGCCACGCTCGCGCTTGCCGCGCAGGTCGTTCTCGATCTGGTAGTTGCGGCGCTGCATCCAGGCATCGCGGACCAGTGCGTACTCGTCCACGGCGGTGTCGCGCAGGTCGTCGATCGCCAGCAGCTGTGCGCGGGTGTCGACCAGCTGCAGGCCCTGCAGGCCGATGCGGTACTTGTCGGACTCGATACGGCGGATCGGCGACAGCGGAATGTCACCGGCCAGGCCGAACACATCACGCACCGTACGCGGGCCGAAGAACGGCAGTTCAACGTAACGCGAACGACGCCAGCCCCAGGCACCCAGGGTCTGCCCGAAGTCTTCGTTGCGACGCGGCACCATCGCCTTGCTGGCGGGGTCGAACAGACCACCGATGCCCAGCGTGCTGTTCATCAGGAATCGGCCCAGGCTGTCCCATGCATCGGCAGGACGCCCCTGCAGCAGCTGGTTGGTGATGGTGAGCGGAGCACGCAGGTTGCTGAAGAAATTGCTCACGCCGGTACGCGCAAAGCGCGGCACCACGTGGGTATAGGCGGTGGCCAGCGGGCGGGCGATACCGCGGTCGACGGCATTGTTGAAGCCGTGCACCTTGCGGTTGAACGGTTCCCACGGGTCGTAGGCGGTGGCGTTGGTGGTACCGCCATTGGCGCCGTACAACGCGTCGAAATCATCGTCGTCGCCGGCCGTGGCGGCGGTTGCGCTGCCCGCCGGATCGGTGGCTGCGGCGCTCGGCGGCGGCGGGGTCATTGCCGGCACCGGGGCATCGGCGGCGGCGCTGGCCGGCGCTGCTTCGGCAGGGGCCGCGTCGGCGACTGCCGGTGCGTCCGTCGTCGCCGGCACCAGGGTGTCGGCGGCCGGTGCATCGCTGCGTGCCGGCTTGCCGGCACACGCGCTGAGCGCCGCGGCCAGGAGGATCAGGGGGAAAGCGCGTACGACGTTCATGTCAGCTCGCAGCAGAAGTAGCGTTGAAATCCAGGTCGGGCGACAGCCGGTAGGCCGCGCTCAGCTCGTTGTAGCCGGCGGGGGCGCCGGAGATTGCCAGCGGATGACCGCTCTTGCGCGCGCGCGCGGCCAACTCGGCCAGCAGCGCCAGGCCGGCGCTGTCCACGCGCTCGACCTCGCTCAGCTCCAGCCGGGACAGCTGCGCAGGCAGTGCCTGCAGCTGCGGCCACAGCGCGATTACCGCGGCGCGGTCCAACACCCCGCGCAGGCGCAGGGTGTCAGCTTCCAGCAGCGCCAGCGCCTTACTTGCCATTGCCCGTCGGCCCGGCCTGCATGCTGCCGCTGCGCAGCTCGGTGGCAACCTGCTTGATACCCTTCTGCCGCAGCGGAGCATCGAACTGGTTGCGGAAGGTCTGCACGTAGGAGATGCCTTCGATGTTCACATCGAAGATCTTCCACTGGCCGCCTTCATTGCGCATCCAGTACTCCACCGGGGTCGGTTCGCTGCCGGCGCGCACCAGCTCGGTGAGCACGCGCACGCCACGGTTGCCCGGCAGCGGGCTCTCGCTCTTCAAGCGGAAGCTCGGCTTGCCCTGGATGTTGAGCAGGGTCGAACCGTAGCGCTGCATCAGGTTGTCGGCCATGGCATTGGCGAACAGCTTGATGTCCGCATCGGCAGCACCGCGTGCGTGGGTACCCAGCACCAGGCGCGCGGCATAGTCGCGGTCGAAGGTGCGGTTGAGCTCGCTGTCGATGTAGCTGCGCAGGCTGGCCGGGTTGCCGCTGAACTCGGCCCGGCGCTGCTGAAGGGTATTGAGGATGCGGGTGCTGGCGTCGATCACCACCTTGCCGGCCTGGCCCTGGGGGGCGGCGGCAGCGGGGGCGGCAGCCTGCGCCTGGGCCAGGAACGGGGTGGCCAGCAGCAGCGACGAGGCGAGCAGGGCCGGGATCAGTTTCATCTTCATGGTTGCGGTTCCGTTGCAGGCGCCTGCGCGCCATCGTTGGGCTTCGGAGCAGCGCCGCCACCGGCGCCGCCACTGAACATGTATTTGCCGACCAGCTGGATCAGGTCCACCGCCGGCTGGGTGAAGACGATCTCCTCACCGGGCTTGAGCACGTCCGGATCGCCGCCGGGCTGAAGACCGATATAGCTCTCGCCCAGCAAACCACTGGTGAAGATGCCGGCGGAAGTGTCGGCCGGCAGATCCTTGACCTTGCTGTCCATGCGCAGGGTCACGATCGATTCGAACTTCACCGGGTCCAGGTCGATCGCGGCGACCTGGCCAACGGTGACGCCGCCGATCTTCACCGGCGCCTGCTTGCGCAGCTGGCCGACCTGGGAGAAACGGGCCTTGAGTTCATAGCCTTCGCCACCCCAGCTCCAGCGCTGGTTGGTCGAGGCCACGGCCAGCACCATCAGCGAGGCCAGGGCCAGCAGCAGGAAAGCGCCGACAGAGAATTCAAGTCTGGGACCGCGGATGGCCATGTGGAGTACCTGATCAGTCGTGGTGGCCGCGCGCCGATGCGCGCCGCCGATGGAGGGGTTAGGTGAACAACATTGCCGACAGCACGAAGTTGAACATCAGCACCAGCAGCGAGGCGTTGACCACCGCGCGGGTGGTGGCGACCGAGGTGCCTTCGATGGTCGGTTCGGCGTGGAAGCCGACATAGGCGGCCACCAGCGCTGCAGTGCCGCCGAAGATCGCCGACTTCAGCATCGCCACGCCGAAGTCGTCCCAGAAGTCCACGCTGCCACGCAGCGCCGACCAGAACACGCCATTGTCCAGGCCGAGCACGTGCACGGCTTCGAAATAGCTGGCGCTGATCGCCAGCGAGCAGAAGATGCCGGTCAGCAGCGGCACGGTCAGCACCGCCGCCCAGAAGCGTGGCGCGACGGCCTTGGCCACCGGGTCGATGGCCATCAGCTCCAGCGCCTTGATCTGGTCGGTGGCGCGCATCAGGCCCAGTTCGGCGGCGATCGAGCTGCCGGCACGACCGATGAACAGCAGCGCGGTCAGCACCGGGGCCAGCTCGCGGTACAGCGACAGGCCCAGCAGCGTCGACAGCGCGTCGGCCGCGCCGAACGTGGTCAGCGTGCGGTAACCCTGCAGGGTCAGCACCAGGCCCACGAAGGCACCGCCCACGGCGATGATCGGCAGCGAACGTGCACCGATCTTGTAGATCTCGCGGGTCAGCTCGGCCAGGAAATCACGGGTCGGCAGCGAACCGCGCAGCACGGTCAGCGAGAACAGCCCAGCGCGGCCCAGCGAACGGGTGGCTTGCACGAACGGCATCAGGCAACCCTCGCGCGCGGTGCGGCATCGAACGGGATGGGGCCATCGGGCTGGCCATGCAGGAACTGCCGCAGCAGCGGGTCCTGGCTCGATTGCAGCGCCTCGGGCGTGCCCTGGAACACGATGCCACCATTGGCAATGGCAATCACCTGGTCGCAGATCGGCAGGGTCTCATGCACATGGTGGCTGACGATGATGCTGGTCAGGCCCAGGCTGTGGTTGAGGCGCTGGATCAGGCTCATGATCACCCCCGAGGCGATCGGGTCCAGCCCGGTCAGCGGCTCGTCGTAGATCATCAACGGTGGGTCCAGCGCCAGCGCGCGGGCCAGCGCAACGCGGCGGGCCATGCCGCCGGACAGCTCACGCGGCCACGCATCGGCGGCAGCCAGCAGGCCCACCGAATGCAGCTTCATCTGCACCAGCCGGCGCAGCACCGGCGCCGGCAGGCGGGTGTGGGTGCGCAGCGGCAGGGCCACGTTCTCGGCCACGGTCAGGTCGGTCAGCAGGCCATTGCCCTGCAGCAGCACGCCCACGCTCTTGCGCATCTCCAGCAGTTCAGCGGTGCGCTGCGGGATGGGCTTGCCGAACAGGGTGATGTCGCCGGTGACCGGGCGCAGCTCACCGGTCAGCGCCGCCAGCAGGGTCGACTTGCCGCTGCCGGACGGACCGAGCACGGCGGTGATGCTGCCCTTGGGTACCTGCAGCGATACGTCGCGCAGGATCGTACGTCCGCTCCGGTCGATGCGGACGTTGGACAACTGCACCAGACTGGAGATGGAAGCCGACATGGGCACCCTTAACGTTTTTTCGACATTGAAGGATCGGGTCAGGCTGCTGAACATAAGCAGACTGGACGGTCCAGTATTGTTGCACGGCGGGGCTCCGGCCGGACCGGGACAATTCTGGAAACGGCCGGAACAATCCGTCGCGATCTCCACCTGCCGGCATTGAATACGGCCGGGCGTGCTGCACACTGTGCACGATGAGTGACCCGGGCAGCGATTTCCGCCTCTACCATTCCAATTCGCTGGACGTGCTGGCAGCCCTGCTGGCGCGCAACGTGCGTGTGCCGGTTGCCGGCCAGCCGCTGCTGGCGCCGGAGGTGGTGCTGATCCCGCAGGTGGCGATGCGACGCTGGCTGCAGGCGACACTGGCCGCCGAATTCGGGGTCGCGGCCAATCTGGAATTCCTGACCCCGGGTGAGTTCGTGGCGCGGGCGTTGAACGCCAACGTTGAAGGCGAAGCCGACGATCTGGATGCGGCAGGCCTGCACTGGCGGCTTTACCAGGCGCTGCGCGACCCGCAGCTGCTGGCCCAGCCAGCGATGCGTGCGCTGCAGTCCTACCTTGCCTCTGGCGACGCGCTGAAGCCGTGGGCGCTGGCCGGCGAACTGGCCTCGGTGTTCGAGAAATACCAGGCCTGGCGCCGTGACTGGCTGCTGCGCTGGGAAGCGGGCGCCGATCCGGCCGATCCGCAGGCGATCCTGTGGCGCAGCATCGCCGCCGGCCATGGTTACCGCGCACGCCGCATCCAGGCCTACCTGGACCGCTTCGAAGGTGCTGGCCAGCCGCTGCCACAAGGCTTGCCGCCGCGCATGTCCGCGTTCGCAACGCTCAACATCTCGCCCGACGTGCTGCGGGTGATGGCGACCCAGTCGCGGGTGGGCGAACTGCATTTCTACCTGCCCACGCCGGTGCAGTCCTACTGGGGCGATCTGCAGACCCTGGCCGAGCGCCTGCGCAGCGGCGCGGCTGATCCGTTTGGCGCCGCAGCCGGCGAGAACCGCCTGCTGGAGGCCTGGGGTGCGGCCGGCCGCGATTTCATGGCGGTGCTGGGCAGCTATGAAGTGGTGCATCCGGCCGGTGAGATCGCCGCGTACTCCGACCCCGAAGACGACGGGCGGCCGACGATGGACCAGGGCGGGTTGTCCGACAGCCTGCTTCATCGCCTGCAGCGCGACCTGTTCCACCGCCGTGCCTTGCCCTCCGGTGCGCTGCGCGATGGCCTGCGTGGGGATGACCCGAGCCTGCAGGTGCATGCCTGCCATACCCGCCTGCGCGAACTGCAGGTGCTGCACGACCAGCTGCGCAGCCTGCTGCAGGACCCCCGCTTCGACCCGCCGCTGCAGGCGCGCGAGATCGCCGTGCTGGCGCCGGACATCGATCCCTACGTGCCCTACCTGGAAGCGGTGTTTGGCGGGCGCGGCGGCGGCGACGAACACATTCCCTATGCCTTGGCCGACAGCAGTCCGCTGGCCGGTGAACCACTGGCCGATGTGTTCGTGCACCTGCTGGGCCTGCCGATCTCGCGCTTTGGATTGAATGAAGTGCTGGACCTGCTGGCCAGTGCACCGCTGGCCGAGGCGGCTGGGCTGGAGGCGGTCGACTTCGATCGACTGCATGGCTGGTTGCAGCAGGCCGGCGCGCGCTGGGGCCTGGACGCCAGCCACCGTGGCCAGCTGCGCGCGCCCAGCGACGACGCCTATACCTGGCAGTTTGCACTGGACCGCCTGCTGCTGGGCCACGCCACCGGCAGCGAGGTGGACCTGGCCGGGGTGGCGCCGTGGATCGAGCTGGAAGGCGGGGCGCTGGATGCACTGGACCGGCTGCTGCGCCTGTTGCGGGTACTGGCCGTCTACCAGCGCCGCCTTGGCGAACTGCTGACCCCGGCACAGTGGCGGCAGCGCCTGTTGTCGCTGCTCGATGCATTGCTGCCGACGGCACCCAGCTCGCCCAACAGCCAGCGCGCGCTGGAGCGCCTGCGCAAGCTGCTCAACCAGTTTGCAGAAGATGCGGCCAAAGCCGGATTTGCCGACGGTGTTCCGCCGGAAGTGGTGCGGTCGCACTTTGCCGGGGCATTGGCCGAGGCCGATACCCGCGCGCCACTGCTGACCGGCGGCATCAGTTTCGGCCGCATGGTGCCGATGCGCCTGCTGCCGTTCCGGGTGATCTGCGTACTGGGCCTCAATGACGGCGACTTCCCGCGCCGCGACCCGGCCGCTGGCCTGAACCAGCTGACCGCAGAACTGGATACCCCGCGCCGCCGGCGTGGCGACCGCTCCACCCGCGAGGATGATCGTTTCCTGTTCCTGCAGCTGTTTGCCGCAGCCCAGGACGTGTTCTACCTGAGCTACCTGGGCGCCGATCCGCGCGACGGCAGCGTGCGCGAGCCCTCGGTGCTGGTCAGCGAACTGATCGACGTGGCCGCCAGCCATCACCTCGACCCGCCTGCGGCCGTGCGCGATTTCACCGTGCGCCATGCGCTGCAGCCGTTCTCGCCTGCCGCCTTTGGCGATGGCGACCTGCGCCGCTTCAGCTATCGCCGGCAGTGGCATCCCGCTGCCGGGCGCCTGGGTGGGCAGCGCGGTGGCCTGCTGCCGTGGTTCGATGCGCCGCTGCCGCCACCCGCCGATGCCGGGGTGGAGGACGAGGTTGCGCTCGACAGCCTGCGCCGCTTCCTGTGCGACCCGGCCGGCCAGTTCCTGGCGCAGTCGCTGGGCCTGCGGCTGGCCGACGAGGTCGAGGAGGTTGACGACCTGGAGCCGCTGGTGCTGTCCGGGCGCGGGCCGGAAAAGCGCAGCGTGCAGCTGGCGGTGGTGCAGGCCACCCTGGCCGGCGACAGCGAGCCGCTGTACCCACGGCTGCGCGCGCGCGGCCTGCTGCCATCGGGCGCGCTGGGTGAGCGCCAGTTCGAGGCGGAGCAGCTGAAGACCCGGCCCTACGCCACCGCGATGCTCGGCTGGTTGCGCGGCACACCGCTGGAGAGCCGTCGCTATGAAGTGGAGATCGATGGGGTGCGGTTGCATGGCCGGGTGGGGGATCGCCATCCCGACGGCCTGGTGCGCCTGCGTGCGGGCACGCTCAACGGCACGGCGGTGATCCGCCAGGGCCTGGATTGGCTGCTGGCCAATGCCGCGGGCGATGCACTGCCGCTGGTGCAGTTCCACGATGGCGGCGACGCCGGCCCAGGACCGCATGTGCTGCCGGCGTTGACTGCGCCCGCTGCGCGCGCTGCCCTGCGTGCGTTGCTGCAACTGCGCCAGCGCGGCCTGCGCGAGCCGCTGCGCTTCGCGCCGTACACCGGATGGGTGCTGTACAACGCGCCGGTGGAAAAGCAGCGCAGCGAGGGCTGGAAGCAATGGCATGGCAGCGACCGCAGCTGGGGCGAAGCCAGCAGCGACGCCTGGCAGCTGCTGCTGCGCGGTGCCGACCCCTTCGCCGATGACGCCAGCTATGCCGATCTCCTGCGCAACAGCCAGATCGTCTTCGGTGCGGTGCGCGATGGACGCACGCCGGCCGCGGTGATCGGCCAGGACGGTGTGGCATGAACACCGCAGCGGCCGACACGATGGCCGAACACCTCCGCGCCGATCCCTACCTGGATCTTCCGCTGCAGGGCGTGCGCCTGATCGAAGCCAGCGCGGGCACCGGCAAGACCTTCACCCTGGCCACGCTGTTTACCCGGCTGGTGGTCGAACAGGGGCTGCGCATCGGCCAGGTGCTGGCCGTGACCTTCACCGACGCCGCCACGCAGGAGCTGCGCAAGCGCATCCGCGAACGCCTGGCGCTGGCCGCACGGCTGGTTGACCTGCCGCCGGACGCCGACGAAGCGCCGGATGCACGCCTGACCCGGGATGTCCTGCAGCGCCACCTCGATGCGGGCACGGAAAGCGCTGTGGCGTTGAAGCGACGCCTGCAGGTGGCCGCCGACGAGATCGACCTGGCGTCGATCTTCACCATCCACGGCTTCTGCACCCGGGTGCTGCGCGAACACGCGCTGGAAAGCGGGCATACCTTCGACCCGCCGGAGCTGTTGGCCAGCGATCGCGAACTGCTGGAAGAACTGGCCGCCGACCTGTGGCGGGTCCACGCCAACGATCCGGCCACGCTGGAACCGTTGACCTGGCTGTGGTCCAGCCCGGACGCACTGGCCGCGGACCTGCGCGCGCTGCTGGGATCACCGCCGCTGTACCCACAGCCACTGCCACTTGCCCCGACCGACCCGCGTGCGGCGCTGGACGCGGCAGCAGCGGACCTGATCGCGGCCACCCGCGCGCATGGCGAGATCTTCTTCACCGATCTGTGCACGGCGGTAGAGAACAAATGGTTGAACGGTGTTTCCTACAAGCTGGGTTGGCTGCAGCCGCTGGCGCGCCATGTGCTGGGCTGGGCCGAGCGCGGCGATCCGCGCGAGCTGCTTGCAAGCGATCGGCTGCCGGCGCTGCTGCCGGAGATCCTGGCTGACAAGACCAACCGCAAGTTTCCCGATCGCACGCCGTCCTCGCCCATGCAGGCACCACTGGCGCGCTACGTGGCGCTGCTGGCCGAACGCGAGCAGTGGCTGCGGGCGAGCGCATTGAATTTCCTGCATGCCCTGCGCGAGGAGGCCAGTGAGCGCCTGGCCGCGCTGAAACGACTGCGCCGGGTGCAGACCTATGACGATCTGATCAATGGCGTGGCCCAGGCGCTGGAAGGCGCGCAGCGGCTGACCCTGGTCAAGCAACTGCGCGCGCAGTACCGCATCGCCCTGGTGGATGAGTTCCAGGATACCGATGATCGCCAGTGGGGCATTTTCCACACGGTGTTCGGTGCCTCGCCCGAGGTGGAAGACCTGGCGCTGCAGCCCGCGCTGTTCCTGATCGGCGATCCCAAACAGGCGATCTACGGCTTCCGCGGCGGTGACATCCACACTTACCTGAAGGCCAAGCAGGCTGCACGGCAGGCGCCGGCGCTGGACCAGAACTTCCGCTCGCGCCCGGCCGTGCTGCGCGCGCTGCAGGCCCTGTATGACAACGCCGGTGAGGATGCCTTCCTCGAACGCGACATCCAGTTCGAACCGGTGCGCCCCGGTGGTGTGCGCGCCGATGCGGACTACCTGCGCGATGGCCGGCCTGCACCGGCGCTTACCCTGCGCCTGCTGCGCAGCGGAGGTGACAAGCCGTTGGGTGCCGATGCTTCACGCGATGCGGCCACCCAGGCCTGCGTGGCCGCCATCCACCAGATTCTGGTCGATGCGCGCGCCGGTACCGCGCTGCTGCGTGGACATGCGGTGCAGCCCGGTGACATCGCCGTGCTGGTGCGCTCGCACCGCGAGGCAACGCTGGTGCAGCGCGCGCTGGCTGCGGTGGGCATTCCTGCAGTGGCTGCGGGCAAGCAGAGCCTGTTTGCCACCAGCGAGGCGCGTGACCTCCGCGCATTGCTGCTGGCACTGCTGCAACCGGCCGACGAGGGCCGCCTGCGCGCCGCCTTGGCCACCGTGCTGCTGGGGCAGCGCGCAAGCGCGATTGCCAGCATGGAACGCGAAGGTGACCTGCAGCGTGGGTTCCAGGCGCAGCTGCTGCACTGGCGTGAGCGCTGGCAGCGTGGTGGTCCGTTCGCCGTGATCGCTGACGTCTGTGCAGCGCAGGGCGAGCGGCTGCTGGCACTGATCGACGGCGAACGCCGCCTGACCAACTATCTGCAGCTGGGCGAGCTGCTGCAGGAAGCATCGGCCCAGGCGCTGGGCATGCATGGACTGCTGGACTGGCTGCAGGGGCAGATGGCCAACGCCGACCAGGATGATGAGCAGCAGCTGCTGCGGCTGGAGTCCGATGCACGGCGCGTGCAGATCATCACCCTGCACAAGAGCAAGGGCCTGGAATACCCGCTGGTGTTCCTGCCGTTCGTTGGCATCGATGGTGGCGCGCCGTATACCGCTGCGCACTGCACCGTGCACCTGCAGGGCGAACGCCAGCTGCACTGGAAGCTGGACAAGGACGAGGCGTGGGAAGCGGCCAGCACCCAGCGTGAGCGCGAACAGCGCGCTGAAGACGCGCGTCTGCTGTACGTGGGCCTGACCCGCGCCGAACACGCGCTGTGGATTGCCATCGGCGAGCTGGCCGGGCACGCGAAGACGCGGCTGGCGCCATTGCTGGGCGACCTGCAGGCGCTGCGCGCGCATGCGGACGTATATCTTGATGACCGCGAGCTGCCGGGCCGCCTGCCGCAGTTGCTGGCCGAAGGCGAGGGCGAGCTGCCTGCCGTGCGCCTGTTGACCCGGCGCGTACCGCAGGATTGGTGGGTGTACAGCTTCACCCAGTTGGCGCATGCAGATGCAGGCCACAGCGACGACATCGAGGCCGCGGCCACCGAACTTCCTGCACCGGCGGCTGATGAACCGGCCGGCCCGGAGCTGCCATTGGAACCGGCGTTGCCGCAGGCGGCAACCGAAGACACTGCAGCGCCAGACCCCCGCTTCATGGGCAGCCGCTTCGGCAACGTGTTGCACGACGCGCTGGAAAACGTGGATTTCGCTGCCTGGGGGAGATGGCAGGCAGGGCAGCCGGCGCCGGAAGGGCAGGCCGAGGTGCTGCGCAGGTCGCTGCACGCTGAAGGTTATGCCGACGAAGACCTGGACGACGGCGTGTCGGTGCTGGTGCCGCTGGTCGGCCATACGCTGACCGTGCCGCTGCCTGAAGGCGGCGCCCTGCACAGCGTGCCTGAAGCCGAGCGTCGGGCCGAAATCGAGTTCCACTTCGCGATTGAACCGACCACGGTGCCGACGTTGCTGCAGCTGCTGCACGACCATGGCATTTCCAGTGCACGACGCGGCTTTGGCCTGCGCCGCAGGCTGGAAGGCCTGATGACCGGCAAGATCGACCTGACCTATGTGCGTGATGGCCGCTGGTACGTGCTGGATTACAAATCCAACCGGCTGCCGGGCTACAGCCCGGACCTGCTGGAGATCGCCATGCGCCACAGCGAATACGACCTGCAGGCACTGATCTACACCGTCGCCCTGCATCGCTGGCTGCGCTTCCGCCTGGGCAGCGCCTACGACTATGCGCGCGACATGGGGGGCATCCGCTATCTGTTCTGCCGCGGCCTGGATATCGCCGGCCACGGCGTGCACGTACAGCGTTTCGCACCGGAACTGGTGGATGCGCTGGATGCGCTGTTCGCCGGTGGCCAGGCGGCGCAGGCCGAGATGGCCGCGCGTGCGCGCGGGGAGCGCCTGTGAATCTGCTGCGCGAGCTGCATCGCAGCGGCCAGCTGCGCACCCTGGACCATGCACTGGCCACCAGCCTCGGTCGCCTGCGCGGGGACACACCGGAGGCCGTTGCACTGGCGGCCGCACTGGCCTCGCTGGCGATTTCGCAGGGCCATGCCGGGTTCGATCCGCGACAGCCACAGCGCTTGATCGAAGGCGTGTCTGGCTGGCCGCAACCGGAGCAATGGCTGGCGCAGCTGCGGGCATCACCGTGGGTGGCCATTCCAGACGACGCCGCCGCCAGCGCGGTGGAAGCACCGCTGGTACTGGAGAATGGCCTGCTGTACCTGCGTCGCTACCGCGAGTACGAACGGCAGCTGGCCGTTGGCCTGCAACGCATCGGCCGGCACCCGCTGCCCGCGCAGGACATGGCCGCGTTGGCGCCGTTGTTCGCGCGCCTGTTCCCGCAGGCCACCGCGGGCGAGGACCACCAGGCACGTGCCGCTGGCGTGACGCTGCGCCATCCGCTGGCCCTGGTCACCGGCGGCCCCGGCACCGGCAAGACCACCACCATCGCGCGCCTGTTGCTGCTGTTGGCTGCGCAGGCACTGCACGCGGGCCTGCCTGCGCCCAAGGTCGCACTGGCCGCACCGACCGGTCGCGCAGCAGAGCGCATGGCCGAAAGCCTGCGCCTGGCGGTGCAGCGTCTGCAGGAAGAAGGGCTGGACCCGGCCCTGTGCACCGCGCTGCCGACAGCAGGCAGCACCCTGCATCGGCTGCTCGGTGTGATTCCCGATTCGCCACGGTTCCGCCACCACGCCGACAATCCCTTGCCGATGGATGTGGTGGTGGTCGACGAAGCGTCGATGATCGATCTGCCGATGATGGCAAAGCTGGTGGACGCGATCGCCAGCGGTACCCGCCTGATCCTGCTGGGCGATCCGGACCAGCTGCCGTCGGTGGAAGCGGGCGATGTGCTCAGTGCCATCCTGCGCGCCAGTGGCGATGGCATCGGTACCCGCGCCGATGATGCGCAGGCGCTGCACGGCCTGTTGGCACCGGCCACCTTGCAGCCGCAGGCCTCACCGCGCGCCTTTGCCGGCCGTCGCGTGCAGCTGCAGCGCGGCTACCGGCAGAGCGATTCGCTGGGGCTGGCACCGCTGGCCGATGCGGTGCGCGCGGGCGACAGCGCTACCGCACTGCAGCTGCTGCGCAGCGGTGCGTTGGCCGGGGTGCGGTTCCACGACGGTGAAGCCGACCCGCTGCGCGCCCAGCGCGAGCACCTGCTCGGCCATTGGCGCGCGCTGGCCGATGCCCCCGACCCGGTGCTGGCGCTGCAGCAGGCCAGCCGCCTGCGTGTGCTGACCGCACTGCGCGAAGGAC
Organism: Stenotrophomonas sp. STEN046; assembly: GCF_056759755.1. Taxonomy (NCBI): domain Bacteria; kingdom Pseudomonadati; phylum Pseudomonadota; class Gammaproteobacteria; order Lysobacterales; family Lysobacteraceae; genus Stenotrophomonas; species Stenotrophomonas sp. STEN046. Next base: position 6,636 of record NZ_JBRRDR010000020.1, on the reverse strand, counting down.
CCCAGGGCGCACGCGGGCTGAACAGCCGCATCGAGCAGCTGCTGGCTGGCAGCACGCCGGGTTACTTCCAGGGCCGGCTGCTGCTGGTTACCGAAAACAGCTATCGGCACCGCTTGTTCAACGGCGATATCGGTATCTGCCTGCGCGACGGCAGTGGCGCGATGGTGGCCTGGTTCCCCGGCGAAACCCTCGAACACCCGCGCGCCTTCCACCCGGCCGCGCTGCCGGCGCATGAAAGCGCCTTTGCGATGACCGTGCACAAGGCACAGGGTTCAGAGTTCGACGAGGTCTGGCTGCAGCTGCCGCGGCAGGACAGCCGGGTGCTGTCGCGCGAGCTGGTCTATACCGGCCTGACCCGCGCCCGCCAGCATCTGCATGTGGCCGGCAGTGCCGACGTGCTGGAAGCGGCGTTGAAGCGGCACGCGAGCCGCCTCGGTGGATTGGCATGGCGGTTGGGCGCGGAAGACGTGGCCGAACAACCGACGCGCATCGAACAGCCCACGGTGCAGGGCACGTTGTTCTGAACCGGGCGCGCTTCGATCGCTTCGGCGTTCATCCACGCCTGGCATCGGTCTACGCTGCGACCAGCACCAGCCCATCGGGGAACACGATTGCCGCTTCGTCGGCACTCACATCGAAGAACCCCACGCCATGCTTCTCGGCCAGGTCCTGCAGCAGGCCGTGCGCACGCTCGGCAACCGAATAGGCGAATGCGCCGTAGATCACGTGGTGGCCGATGCTGTAGTCGGTCACTTCGGCACGGTCGTCGTCATCGTTGCTGAGTGGACCGTTCATCGGAGGGAAGGCCTGCGCCATCTCGGCAAACCACGCCTGCAGCGCGGGGCTGCTCACCGCCGGGTCGTCGTACTCGTGGCGCTCGCCCCACTGGACCTGCGTCTCGAACCAGGCGATGAAGGCCGATGCCTCACGGGGAGCGGCGCTCGCCTCGAACACCATCATGTCGTAACTCATTGAATCGTCCTTTTGTCGGGGCGAAAGACCGCCGGGCATGGCCCGGCGCCACCGCTCATTATTGCGCCGCGCCCGGCGGATCGCATCGCCCGGCGGATCGAATCACACGGATGGCGCTGCGGCGTCCGCCAACAACCCTGGCACCAGCGCCTTTGCCTCCGGGAACAGCGCGAAGCGCAGGCCGACCAGGCCCATCAACGCTTCGTCGCGTGCCTTGCATGCGGCCACGTTGCCGACCCGCGCCAGCGAAGTGTCCAGCCGTTCGCGCAGCGCATCTGCCGCGGCAATCGGCCTTTTCGCGGCGACCTGCTGCCGGTAATGCACGGCGATCTCTTCCAGGATGTGTTCGACCGCTTCACGGCTGCGCTCGGGCAGCTCCAGGCGCGCGCGGCGCAGCTGCAGGATGTTCAGGCCGATGCGTGCTTCGTTGAGCATGTCCACCGAGGCGATGTCGCTGCCCTCGGGCGTCGCCGCCAGGCGCGGCGCGAGCAGGCCCAGCAGGTCGAGCATGCGTGCGGCAAAGCGCTGCCGGTCCTGCTGGCCGCGCCCCTCGGCGGCCTCGGCCAGGGTGGTCCAGCCCTGCCGCACCAGCCGCCGCGCGGTCCACTCGGCGCCCACCGAACGGAACAGGCGGGTCATCACCACCGCAAAGCCAATTCCGATGAACATGGCAATCGACGAATTGAGGAAGCTCTGGATGTTGGCGTTGTACGTGTTCTGCAGGCTCAACAACGCGGCCAGGTTGACCGTCAGCGGCAGCGCGAACAGTGCGCTCTTGGGATGGTGCAGCAGCAGCCCCAGCGGCAGGAACGCCACCGCCAGCACCAGTGCCAGCAGGCCGAAGTCATGTACGGCGGGGAACACACCGAACAGATACACGCCTGCGACCACCGAGGCGACCATCGCCCAGACCAGGAACGAAACCATGCTGGGGGCCGGATCGTCCTGTGCAGCGAAAAAGGCGGCGGTCACCGCGGCCATCATCGCGCCGTTGCCGCCGCCCTCCCAGCCCAGGCCGATCCACAACACGCAGTAGCTCATCAGCGCGACGCCGGCGCTGAGCGCGGAGAACAGCGCCATGCCGTAGTCCACATGCCTGTCGCTGGCGGTGCGTTCGGTGCGGATGCGGTAGTGCGCGCGGTCCAACGGCGCGGTGCCCTGGTCGATGGCGTGCTGCAGGGTGCGGCAGTCCTGCCACAGGTCCACCAGTTCCTCCAGCCGCAGCAGCAGGCTGGCCAGCTGCAGGTGCTGCAGATCGCGGTCCACCTGCGGTTTCAGTGCACTGATGCGGGCGCGCAGGCGCGCGTAGTCGCTGGCACTGGACGGTGTGTCGATCCAGTCGTGGATGTCATCGACCAGCCCTGGCAGGCCCTCGGGCAGCGGTTGGCCGTCGCTGCGCAATGCACTCAGGCGGTCGGCGATCGACGACAACACCGGCAGCAGCAACAGCATGCGTTCACGCAGGCGTTCCATCGATACCGCCGAACCGGCATGGCGCGGGTCGTCGCGTCGCAGGAACTCGATCAGCGCCTCGAACTGCACCAGGTCGGCCGCCAGCCGGTTGCGCGGCGCATGCGCGCGGCCACGTTCAAGGATCTGCCGGCACCACTGCGCGGCATCCTCCATCCAGTTGCCGATGCGCGCGTGCAGCATCGGCCGCACCGAGGCCGGGAACAGCAGTGAGGCGAACAGTACCGCGACCACCGTACCGAGGATGATCTCCTCGCTGCGCGCCACCACGGTGTCGAAGATGGTTTCCGGCGAGGTGACTGCGGGGAAGCCGATGAAGGCGGTGGTGTAGCCGGCCAGCAGGAATGCGTAACCGCGCGGGCCACGGTTGAGCAGGGCCATGAACAGGCAGCCGGCCAGCCAGATCGACATCGCCGCGCTCAGCACCAGCGGCGTTTCCACCAGCGCCGGCAGCACCAGCAGGGTGGCCAGGCCCGCCACCAGCGTGCCGACGATGCGGTACACGCCCTTGGCCCGGGTCGGGCCGAGCAGCGGTTGGCTGACGATGTACACCGTACCCATCGCCCAGTACGGCCGCGACAGGTTGCCGGCCATGGCGATGTACAGGGCGACGATCGCCGCCAGGTAGGTCTTGATCGAGAACAGCCAGGCCTGACGATCGGTCAACCCGTTCATCATTTACCTCGCCGCCGTCGGTGCAGCGGTGGACGCGGCGCTTTCCTGCCAGCCACCACCCAGCACCAGGAACAGGTGGATCTGGTCGCGCGAGACCTGCGCCTCGGCGGCGGCCAGGGTGGCATCGCTGCTGGCCAGGCTGCGGTCGGCGTCCAGGCTGGACAGGTACGGCGTGCGCCCGCCCTGGTAAAGGCGGCGGTTCTGCTCGGCGGCCAGCGCGGCCTGTTCCTGCGCGACGCGCAGCGACTGCAGGCGGCGCAGGTCCTGTGCGTAGCGGTCCAGTGCGGTCTGCGTTTCACGCAGTGCCTGCAGTACAGCGTGGTCGAACTCGGCCAGCGCGGCATCGGCGCCGGCCTCTGCCGCGTGGATGCGCGCGTGGGTGCCCGACGACGGCAGCGTCCACGAGATCAGCGGGCCGATCGACCATTGCTGGGTCATGGGTTGGCCGAAGTCCTCCAGAAGGCCCGCCGCACCCACCGATGCACCGAGGCGGATGTCTGGATACAGCTCGGCGGTGGCCACGCCGATGCGTGCAGTGGCAGAGGCCAGCTTACGTTCCGCCTGGCGGATGTCGGGGCGGCGCTGCAGCAGTGCGCGGCCATCACCCACCGGCAAGGGCTGGGCCAGTGTTGGCGCATGCGCGCAGTCGATCACCCCGGCGGGCAGCTGCCCCGGGGTCTGCCCCAGCAGTGCCGCCAGCGAATAGGCGGCGGCCGAACGCTGTGCGTGCAGTGGCGGCAGTGCAGCTTCCAGCAGAGCGACCTGCGCATTGGCGCGGGCCAGCTCCGGCGGGGTGCCACGGCCGGCAGCGATCAGGCGCTGGGTGACCGAGCGGCTGCGCTGCTGCAGCTGCAGCGAATGCCCGGCCACGTGCAGTTCGTGGTTGGCATGGCAGATTTCCAGGTAGCTGTCGGCCACCTCGGCCACCACGCTTACCTGGGCCAGGTCACGTGCGGCGGCAACCGATTGCTCGTCGGCGCGCGCAGCTTCGGCACCGCGCTTGAGCTTGCCGAACAGGTCGAACTGGTAGCTGACCGCGAACTTGCCATCGGCCAGGTTGATCACCGGCAGTTCGTGTTCCTGCAGGAACGATTCGGCCGACAACTGTGCACGGCTCACGCCGGCCTCGGCTTCGTACTCGAAGCCACCGGCATCCATCGCCTGCTCATACACCGCCGCAGCGCGGCGCAGGTGTGCATCGGCAGCCTTCAGTTCAACATTGTCACGCAGTGCCTGGGTGATCAGGCCATCCAGCACCGGATCGTTGTACAGCGACCACCAGCGGTCGGGGAGCGCCTGGTTGGCAGCGACCTGCGGATTGTCGGTGTCGATGAAGGACGCATTGGCCTGCGGACGCTTGAATGCCGAGCCATCCGGCAGCGCGTAGTCGGGTCCGACGGTCCTGCACGCGGCCAGGCTGGCCAGCGCGACGATCAGGCCGAGACGGGGCAGGGTGGCGTTCACAGGCCCGCCTGTGTCGGCGCGATGCCGGCCTTGTCGTCGTGCCGGCGGCGGCCGGTGTCCACGGTTACCGTGGCGGTGCGGCCGGCGATCAGCTCGACGCCCTCGGGCACCTCGTCGATGGCGATGCGCACCGGAATGCGCTGCGCCAGCCGCACCCAGTCGAAGGCCGGGGTCACATTCGGCAGCAGCGTGCTGCCGTTGCTGCGATAGCGGTCTTCGATACCGGCGGCGATGCTTTCGACATGGCCGCGCAGCGGCGTGTCCTCACCCATCAGGCGGATATCCACCGCCTGCCCGGGCGCGACCCCGCGCAGGCGGGTTTCCTCGAAGTAGCCATCAATGCGGAACGACCCGGTATCCAGCAGCGCCAGTACCGGCTTGCCGGCCACCACGTAGTCGCCCACGCGCATCGTGCGGTCGTTGACGCGGCCATTGGCCGGCGCACGCACTTCCGTACGGGCCAGGTTGAGTTCGGCCAGGTCGACCGCCGCCTGGGCGGTGGCCAGCGCGGCCTGTGCGGCCTGCAGCTTGGCGCGGCGTACTTCGGCATCCTCGGCGGCGACCAGGTCCTGCAGGCTGCGATCGCGCCCGATCTCGCGGCGCAGCTGCGTCACCGATGCCTGGCGCTCGGCCAGGCTGGCGCGGCTCTGTTCCAGCGCGATGCGGTAGCGCGCCCGATCAATCACGAACAGCAGATCGCCCTTCTTCACCGCCTGGTTGTCGGCCACCTGCACCGTTTCCACCAGGCCGGACACATCCGGCGCCACCTGCACCACATCGGCGCCGACATGGGCGTCGCGGGTCCATGGCTCATCCATGTAGTAGACCCACAGCTGGCGCAGTACCAGCAGGGCAACGATCACAGCTGCGCTGGTCAGCAGCACCGGCAGCGTCTTTTTCACGATCTTGTTCACGATTGCATCCAACGCAGAAGATGGAACAGCAGGCCCAGCACGATTCCGTACAGCGCCAGGTTGAACAGCGCCGGATGCCAGACATGGCGATAGGCGCCGGCACGCTGCAGCAGCGCGTGCAGGCCGGCGTTGACCAGGTAGGCCAACAGCATCAACCCGAGCAGGGTCGGGACGAACACTCCGTGGAGACTGAATTCACCGGGCATCGGAAAGGGGGAGGGGCGATGGGGAGGGGAGGAAAATCAAGACAACGACAACGGGCAAAAGCCGCTGGCGTGTGCACGGCAGCGGCGAGGTTGGGGTGCAACGGTCTTACGTGATGCGGTCGGCCGCCTCGGCCAGCAGGCGCCATGCCTTCAGCACCGCATGCAGTTCATCCATGGAAAGTTCGCCGAACACATCCTGGCGCAGGCCGATCAACTGGTCTTCCAGTTCGCTCACCAGCGCGCTGCCCTCATCGGTCAGCCACAGCAGGTTCGCGCGGCGGTCGCTGGCATCGCTTTCGCGGCGCACCAGCCCGCTGGCGCAGAGCTTGTCCAGCAGGCGCACCAGTGAAGGACCTTCCATGCCCAGCTGCTGGGCCAGCGTCACCTGGCGGATGCCACCCCCGGAGCGGCCGATCATCAGCAGGGGCATGGTGCAGGCGGTGGAGATGCCGTAGCTGCCCAGGCGGCTGTCGGCCAGGCGCTGCCACTGCCGCCCCGCATACAGCAGGCCGGAGCTGAGCTGCATCTGCAGCACGGTACGTTCGTCGAGGGGTCGGTCCATAAGAGATAGATAGGATACTACTAATTTCATTCCTATCAATGGGTTTTGCTGAATGGGTGGGTATGTTGAGGAAAGCGTTGCGCCACGTCGCTGCCCGCCCATCACCCCGCGAGCGCGGACGGTTGGCTCCTTAAAGCAGGAGCAGATGCAGTGCGGACCAAGGTCCGCACCCACCAAAGCAGAAAACACCACAGCAGCGGCGCGCTGCTTCCGAAGCCATGAACCCCCGCTTTTGACCCCGCTTTCGGGCGGTCCGGCCGCGCCCGCAGGAAACCGTCAGGGAGGGGGAGAGGGGGCTGCGCAGGACCGTTGGCGCCATGGATGGCGCCATCGAGCCCCCATGGACGGGTTCACGGCGTGTCCTGCGCAGCCC
>NZ_JBRRDR010000019.1:0-75696 GCF_056759755.1 Stenotrophomonas sp. STEN046 | reverse complement strand
CCCCCCACACCCCCCGCGGCGCGGGGGCCCGGCCCCCCGGGCATGCCCCGGCGCACCCGGCCCAACCACGGGCCGCGCGGGGCCATGCCCGGCGGCATCCCCAACCCGGATCAGCCCTTCAGCTGCGCCAGGATCTCGCGGGTCATTGGATCGGCAATCGCCACATCCTCGCCCTGCAGTGCCGGCAGCAGGCCACTGGCCAGCTGCTTGCCCAGTTCGACACCAAACTGGTCGAAGGCGTTGATGTTCCAGATCACCGACTGCACGTACACGGCGTGCTCGTACATGGCGATCAGCGCGCCCAGCGCCTGCGGAGTCAGCGCGTCAAGCAGGATCAGCGTGCTCGGCCGGCCACCGGGGTAATCGCGGTGCGGATCGTCGCTGCCCTGGCCATTGGCCAGCGCCTCGGTCTGCGCCAGCAGGTTGGCCAGCAGCGCCTGGTGGTTGACCGTATACGGATCATCGTTATGCACGCAGCCGATGAAATCGGCCGGGATGATGCTGGTTCCCTGGTGCAGCGCCTGGAAGAAGCTGTGCTGCACGTCGGTACCCGCCCCACCCCACCACACCGGCACGGTGTCGGTGGTGACCGGCTGGCCATCGCGCTGCACGCGCTTGCCCAAGCTTTCCATCACCAGCTGCTGCAGATAGGCCGGCAGCAACGCCAGGCGCTGGTCATAGGTCATCACCGCGTGCGTGGCGCAGCCCAGCAGATTGCGGTTCCAGATATCGGTCAGCGCATGCAGCACGGGCAGGTTGCGCGCCAGCGGTGCATCCAGCGCATGCGCATCCATCTGCGCGGCGCCTTCCAGCAGTTGTTCGAAGCGTTCGAAGCCGATCGCCAGCGCGATCGGGAAACCGACCGCCGACCACAGCGAATAGCGGCCACCGATCCAGTCCCACATCGGCAACACACGATCGGCAGCGATCGCGAAGGCCTTGGCGGCACGCTCGGGATTGGCACTGACCGCGTACAGGCGCTCGCTGCCACCGAGCCAGTCGTGCAGGATCTGGCCGTTGAGCAGGGTTTCCTGGGTGCCGAAGGTCTTGGAGATCAGGATGCCGGCCGTCTTCGCCGGATCCAGCGTGGCCAGCGTGCGCTGCATGGCGGCGCCGTCCACGTTCGACACGAAATGCACGCGCAGGCGCGCACCGGTGACCGGGCGCAGTGCATCGGCGACCAGGCGCGGGCCCAGATCGGAACCGCCGATGCCGACGCTGACCACATCGGTCACGCCGCTGTCTTCCAGCGCGCGCACCAGCACGCCCATGCGCTGGCGGATGCCGCGCGCAGTGGCGTAGGCCTCTGCCGCCACCGGCGCATCGACCACATCGCCGCGCAACGCGGTATGCAGCGCAGCGCGACCTTCGGTCAGGTTGACCTGCTCGCCACGGAACAGGCGCGTGATCGCAGCGCCGACATCGCGCTCGGCAGCAAGCGCCAGCAGCGCCTGCAACGCCGCGGCGTCGTACCTCTGCCGGGCGAAATTGACATACAACGGACCGACCCGCAGCGCCAGGTCCTGCACACGACCGGGTTCGGCGGCGAGCAGGTCGGGGATGCTTGCGCCCTTCAGGCGCTGGGCGTGGGAATGCAGCGAGTCGAATCCGTTGTTCGTTGTCATGCGGCCTGGGTCGGGATCGTGTCGTTGGTGTGGGAGATCTGGTTGTTGCCGTCCACGTACACCAGCTTCGGCTTGAAGCTGTCAGCTTCCTGCTCGGTCATGCTGGCAAACGCGGCGATGATGATGATGTCACCGACCTGCACGTGGCGCGCAGCGCCGCCGTTGAGCGAGACGACACCGCTGCCGGCTTCGGCGCGGATGGCGTAGGTCGAGAAGCGCGCACCGTTGGTCACGTCCCAGATGTGCACCTGCTCGAACTCGCGGATGCCGGTGGCAGCGAGCAGGTTGTCATCGATGGCGATCGAGCCTTCGTAGTTCAGCTCGGAATGGGTGACGGTGGCGCGGTGGATCTTGGTCTTGAGCAGGGACAGGTGCATGGGGGACGCTGCAACGGCATAGGAAAGAGCCGATTCTAGCACCCACGGGGCGGCCGGCAGACACCGGCGGCTGGATGCTGCAGGCCGTTCAGGCGGGCCAGCCTGCGGCGTCTGTCACCGCGGTCTGGCCGTAACCAGGACCGCGCGGAACACGCCATGGAAACCCAGCCCGGCCACGAGACCGAAACCGCCAGCGACCAGTACCGACCCGGCATAGCGGATCCAGTCGAAGAGATCCACATAACGCAGGCGCGCCAGCAGCGTACCGTCACGGCCGCCAGGCCAGTCGCAGGTGGCCATGGCCAACGCCCCGAGCGCGGCGCCAGCCAGGGCGATCCAGTACCAGCGCAGCCGTCCGCCGGCCAGCAGCATCAGCGTCATCGGCAGCAGCACCGCAACGGCATTGCAGAATCCGAGCAGGAACATCAGCCCGGCGCCGGTCACCGCCGTACCCAGGTCTCGCCCGACTCCGGGAATGGCCAGCAGTACCCCGACCAGCAGGGCCGGCAGCAGTCCACCGGCGAATGCAGCAAGCATCGCCGCCACGGCACGACGGCCGGCGCTGGCAGGTTGAGGGAGCATGTCGGGCAGGTCGTCCGTGACGGGCAGGTTCCGGGCCCTGGGCAGGGCCCGGGCGATCAGCCGATCCACGCCCTGCGTGGATCGGCGGAAATCAGAATTCCAGGTTGTCGATCAACCGGGTCGTACCCAGTCGCGCGGCCAGCAGTGCCACCCGTCCACCGCCATCGAAGGTCGGTTCGGCCAGCTCGGCAGTGCGCAGCACCGCGTAGTCCACCACGAAGCCGGCGGACTGCAGGGTGGCGACAGCGTCCGCCTCGATGCGCTCGCGTGCCTGACCAGCTACGTAACCTTCGCGCATGCCCAGCAGGGTGCGGTGGAGGGTGGTTGCCAGCGGACGTTGCTCGGCACTGAGGTATTGATTGCGCGAGCTCTTGGCCAGGCCATCGTCCTCGCGCACGATCTCGGCACCGACGATCTGGATCGGGAACGACAGCTCGGCCACCATCTGCTTGATCACCGCCAACTGCTGGTAGTCCTTGCGGCCGAACACAGCCACATCCGGCTGCACCTGCAGGAACAGGCGCGCCACAACCGTGCACACGCCGTCGAAGTGACCCGGGCGACTCGCGCCCTCCAGCACTTCACTGACGCCCGGTGCGTGCATCTGCGTGGTCTTGTCCACGCCCAGCGGGTACATCGCTTCCACGCTGGGCAGCCACACTGCATCGCAGCCCACCTGCTCCAGCCCGGCCACGTCAGCCTCGGGCGTGCGCGGATAGCGGTTGAAATCCTCGTTCGGGCCGAACTGGGTCGGGTTGACGAAGATGCTGGCCACCACCTTGTCGGCGTACTGCCGGGCCAGGGTCACCAGCGCATGGTGCCCCCCGTGCAGGTTGCCCATGGTCGGCACCAGTGCCACGCGCAGGCCCTCGCGCTTCCACTGTGCGATCTGCGCGCGCAGCGCACCCAGTTCGTTGAAGGTCTGGATCATTGGGCGTACGCGTGTTCTTCGTCGGGGAAACTGCCATCACGCACGGCATCGGCGTAGGCGCGGGTGGCACCGGCCACCGACCCGCCTTCGGCAAGGAAATCCTTGACGAACTTCGGGCGGCGATGACCACTGTCCAGGCCCAGGAAGTCGTGCAGCACCAGCACCTGGCCATCGCACTGCGGGCCGGCACCGATGCCGATGGTCGGCACCGGCACAGCGGCCGTCACATCTGCGGCAACCGGGGTCGGCACGCATTCCAGCACGATGATGCTGGCACCCGCCTCGGCCACGGCCTTGGCGTCCTCCACCAGCTGGCGCGCTGCATCGCCGCGGCCCTGGATCTTGAAGCCGCCCAGGCGCAGCACCGACTGCGGGGTCAGGCCCAGGTGCGAACAGACCGGGATCTCGCGTTCCACCAGGTAGCGGATGATGTCGACCTTGAAGCCGGCACCTTCGATCTTGACCATCTCCGCGCCTGCCTGCAGCAGCTGCAGCGAAGCATCCAGCGCGCGCTCGGGGGTGGCATCAGCACCAAACGGCAGGTCGGCGATCAGCAGCGCACGCTGCAGGACGCGGGCCACCGCGCGGGTGTGGTAGACCATGTCGGCCACCGTCACCGGCAGGGTCGAATCATGGCCCTGTACGACCATGCCAAGGGAATCGCCGATCAGGATCAGATCGACGCCATTGGCATCGAAGGTGCGGGCAAAGCCGGCGTCGTAGGCGGTCAACATGACCAGCTTCTGGCCTTTGCGCTTGGCCTCGGCCAGGGCGGGAACGGTCCAGGGCTTGCTGTCTGCGTGGGTGCTCATGTGCTGATAACCGGGGGAGATAACCCGGGCATTATCACCCTATCGGCGCGATCCCGCAGGCATCCACCCGCATTACTGCATCCTGCACGCGACCATGCCCGGGAATGGCCAGATCCGCAGCGATTTCGGCCAGCGGTACCAACACGAAGGCACGTTCGTGCAGGTAGGGATGCGGGACTGTGAGCTCAGGCAGGTCCAGCACCTGGTCGCCGAACAACAGCAGATCCAGGTCCAGCGCGCGCGGCCCCCAGTGCACGGCGGGGTCGCGTACGCGGCCAAAGCGCTGTTCCAGCGCCAGCATGGCCCGCAGCAGCTCGAGCGCCGGCAGACCGGTCTCGATCATCGCCACCGCGTTGATGAAGGGTGGCTGGTCTTCAATGCCCCATGCAGGCGTTGCGTACAGGCGCGACGCCTGCAGCAACCGGCTTCGGGGCAACTCGTCCAGCGCGGCAATGGCCGCGCGGACGGTAGTGGCTGCGTCGCCGAGATTGGCGCCCAGCCCGATCCATGCAGCGGTCATGGATTACTCGGCGGCACCGGCAGCGGGGCCATCAGGACGACGGCGGCGACGGCGACGCTTGCGCGGCGCTCCACCCTCATCATCGGCAGCGTCGCCGTGCGCGGCATCCGGCGACAACTCCAGCTCATGCCCGGACTGTGCCTGCGCTTCGCGCCAGAAGGCCACATCAGCCTCGTGCTCGGCCGACGCGACCTGGCGCAGGGCCAGGAAATCGAAGGCTGCGCGGAAACGCGGATGGGTCAGCGTGCGCAGCACGCGCTTGCGCTGGCGCGAACTGAAGCGCGCCTGCAACAACCAGATTTCCTGCATCGGCAGCGAGAAGCGGCGCGGCAGTGCGATGGTGCTCAACTGCTGCACGGTGACCCGGTCCGCGGCACGTCGCTGCGCCTCTTCCGGGGCCACACCCTGCTTGAGCAGCGTTGCCTGCGCACGGCAGAACGCCGGCCACAGCAGCAGGGCGAACAGGAACGCCGGCGACACCGGCTCGTCGTTGGCCACGCGTGCATCGGTGTTGGCCAGGCCTTCCACCAGCATGCGGCGCAGCGCACCGGTACGGTTGGACTTCAGCGCCTTGCCGCTTTCCGGGAACAGCACTTCGAACAGGCCGTAGCGTTCAAGCCCTTCAAAGCTGGCCACGCCGTGGCCGGACAGGAACAGCTTCAGCACTTCCTCGAACAGCCGCGCCGGCGCGGCCTCATTGAGCAGGCCCGCCAGCTGCGGAATCGGCGCAGCAGTGCCCTCTTCGATCTGGAAGCCGAGCTTGGCCGCCAGGCGGACCGCACGCAGCATGCGCACCGGATCTTCCTGGTAGCGCTGCACCGGATCGCCGATGAGTTTCATCAGGCGCGCCTGCACGTCTTCAAAGCCACCGGTGTAGTCACGCACCGAGAAATCCTCGATGGCGTAGTACAGCGCATTGCAGGTGAAGTCGCGACGGATGGCGTCGTCTTCGATGGTGCCGTACACGTTGTCGCGCACCAGCATGCCGTTTTCCATCTCGCGGTCGCCGCTGCCATCATCGATGTTGGCGCGGAACGTGGCCACTTCGATGATCTCGCGGCCGAACACAACGTGGGCCAGCCGGAATCGGCGGCCGATCAGGCGGCAGTTGCGGAACAGTTGCTTGACTTGTTCAGGCGTGGCGTCGGTGGCCACGTCGAAATCCTTGGGTTGGCCATTGACCAGCAGGTCTCGCACCGCGCCGCCGACAAGGTAGGCGCCGAAGCCGGCATCGCGCAGTCGATAAAGCACGCGCAACGCGTTCGGGCTGATCTCCTTGCGGGAGATGGTGTGCTGGTCGCGCGGGATGACGCGCAGGCTGAACGGTGATGTAGCAGAGGAAATGATGTTGGCGCTTCCGGTTGAAGTTTCGGGATTGCCCAATGGCATCGAGGTGCATATACTAGCGCTCCTGCATCGGCAGCGACACACTGCTCCCTTCGTCTAGTGGTTAGGACGTGGCCCTCTCAAGGCTAAAACAGGGGTTCGAGTCCCCTAGGGAGCACCAGTCGCCGCAGCAGGAACGGAAAAAGCCCGCCTTTGTGCGGGCTTTTCTGTTTTCCGGAATCGTGTCGCCGACTGGGCTGGTCGCTTGAGCGCCGCCCTGCTATCGGCTTAAGCCGGCGGGGTCACCCAGGGCAGGACACGCCGTGAACCCATCCATGGGGTCTCGATGGCGCCATCCATTGCGCCAACGGTCCAGCCCTGGGTGACCCCGCCCGCCCTGGACGGTTTCCCGCGCGCTGCAGCAACAGCCGATCAGCCTTCAGTACATCCGCTGGCACCATGAAACTGTCAGGAGGGGGTAGGTCGCCCTCTCCAGGACCGTTGGCGCCATGGATGGCGCCATCGAGCACCATGGATGGGCTTTTGCGTGTCCTGGAGAGGGCGGCCTGCCCCCTCACACCGTGGACAATCAGGCGCCGACGAAATGCAACCGAAGCCAGGCACACGTCAGCCCTCCATCTGCTCCAGCTCCTTGCCCTTGGTTTCGCGCACGTAGCCGATGACGAAGAAGATCGAGAGAATGGCCACCGCCGCATAGATGCCGTACGCCCCGGCCAGGCCGATGCCGGCCAGCAGCACCGGGAAGGTCACGGTGATGGCGAAGTTCGATGTCCATTGCGCCGCACCGGCTACCGCCAGCGCAGGGCCGCGGATCTGGTTCGGGAACATTTCGCCCAGCATCACCCACATCACCGGGCCCCAGGACATGTTGAAGAACACCACATAGACATTGGCGGCCACCAGCGCCAACCGGCCCATGCCATCGGACAGCTGCAGGCGGCCATCGGCCAGGCTGCCGCTGGCGAAGGCCACCACCATTGCCACCAGCGCGATGGACATGCCGGCCGAGCCGATCCACAGCAACGGCCGGCGCCCGATGCGGTCGATCAGCACGATCGTCAACAGGCAGGCACCGATACTGAGGCCGCCGGACAGCACGTTGATCAGCAGCGCATCGCTTTCGGAAAAGCCCACCGCCTGCCACAGCACCGCACCGTAATAGAACACCACATTGATGCCGACCAGCTGCTGGAACATGGCCAGGCCGATACCTACCCAGACAATCGGACGCAGCCGGCCGGTGGTCTTGCCGAGCAGGTCGCCGAAGCGCGGCTGGTGCTGGTCCTGCGCCAGGCTTGCTTCGATTCCAGCCTGCTTGGTTGCCGCTGCGTGCGCCCCGTACAACCTGCCCAGCACTGCCCTCGCCTGCGCCTGGCGCCCCTTCATCACCAGGAAACGCGGGCTCTCCGGAATCACCAGCAACAGCAGCAGGAACAGCAATGACGGCAGCGCCTGCATCCAGAACATCCAGCGCCATGCCTCCTGCCCCAACCAGAGCGGCTCGGTGGAAGCGCCGGCGGCCCGCGCCAGCAGATAGTTGCTGAGGAAGGCCGCGAACAGGCCGCAGATGATGGCCATCTGTTGCACCGTGGCCAGCCGGCCGCGATAGCGCGCCGAAGCGACCTCGGCGATGTAGGCCGGCGACATCACGCTGGCCGCGCCTACCGCGAAGCCACCGAGTACGCGGGCGGCCACGAACAACCAGGACGCATGTGCAGCGCCTGCGCCCAGCGCCGACAGCAGGAACATCAGCGCCGCCACGATCAGCACGCCGCGTCGCCCCAGCCGGTCACCCAGCCAGCCGGCCACGAACGCGCCGATCGCACAGCCCAGCAGCATCGAGGCGACCTCGAACCCGAGCGCGGCTCCGCTGGAGTTGAACGCCTGGCGCAGGCCATCGACCGTGCCGTTGATGACGCCGCTGTCAAAACCGAACAGGAAGCCACCCAGGGTGGCCACGCAGCTGATCAGGACGATGAACGCGGTGTTTTCGCCGCCGTCGACGGCGGTACCCGGCTGCACTGGGGTCATGGAGGATCCTGGGTGGAAGGGAGCCCGGCCCGTTCAGGGCCGGTTGCATGAGCAGCCTCGCACAGCCCTGCGCTGCTGCCAAATGGCCCCTGCCCGGGCTCGATCCTGCAGGAGCGCGACACAGCAACCGGCATCGGAGCCCAACCTGTTCTAGAATTGGCAGGTTCAGAAAGCGATCCGCCCCCTACCCATGCCCTTTGTCGTCACCGAAAACTGCATCAAGTGCAAACACACCGATTGCGTGGAAGTTTGCCCCGTGGACTGCTTCCACGAAGGCCCGAACTTCCTGGTGATCGACCCGGATGAGTGCATCGACTGCACCCTCTGCGAGCCCGAGTGCCCGGTCAATGCGATCTTCCCCGAAGACGATGTCCCGGCTGGCCAGGAGGCATTCGTGGCCCTCAACGCCGAGCTGGCCAAAGAATGGCCGGTGCTGACCGTACGCAAGGACCCGCCGGCCGACGCTGGCGAGTGGGACGGCAAACCGGACAAGCTGAAGCTGCTGGAGCGCTGAGAAGCGCTTGTTGTGGCAAGGAAAAGGGCGCCATGGGCGCCCTTTTCTGCTTTTGCGCGCTCGCCGGGCATGGCCCGGCGCTGCCGGCCATTACGGCGCCAGCTTCGCCTTCAGGGCAGCGATCAGCTTCACCGGGGCTTCGGCGGTCGCCGGCAGGCCGCGCGGGTCGACGGCCGAGACGTAGGCGCCGGCATCGACGGCAACCACGCGAATCAGGAAGTTGCTGCCTTCATAGGCCACGTCGTAGGAGCCCAGCAGCTGTGCACGGGTGGCGATGGTCAGGCCTTCGATGCCTTCCAGCGCGGTACCGACCTTGGCGAAGGCCTCGTCCTTGCTGCCGGCGACGGTGAAGCCGGTGTTGGCCGCAGCCGGGGCAGCGGCAGCCGGCGCGGCCGGCTTGGTGGCCGAGCTCAGGGCCGGCACCTGGTTGTTGCCGGAACCCGCCGGCAGGTTCAGGTCCGGCGGCACTTCCAGCGGACGCACTTCCGGGGCCAGGGCGTAGTCACCCTTGACGCCACGCTTGAAGCAGCCGGTGGTGCCGGCCACGGTGGCCACGGCAAGGAGTGCGAAGGACAGCACGCGGACGGCGGAAACGGATTGACGCATGTGAATCTCCTGGATCAGACCAAGACAGAAGGTCAGTGGCTGGAAAGGGCTTCGAGGGCGGCGATATCGCCGGCGAGATGGTCGGCGGCAGGCGCGTGTGCAGCCGAAAGCGGCAGCAACGGCAGGCGCAGATCGTGACCGATACCGATCCGACGCAACAGCGCCTTGACCGGAATCGGGTTGGATTCGACACCGCAGAAGTCATGGAACGGCTGCAGGCGCGCATCCCAGGATTCAACGGCTTCGTGATCGTGGGCGGCGGCCAGATCGCACATGCGGCGGTAGGCGCCGGGCAGGACGTTGGAGCCGACCGAGACCAGGCCTTGCATGCCGGCCTGGATCGAACGTGCTGCGGTACCGTCGTCACCGGTGAGCACGGCAAACGCCGGGCTCTGCAGGTCCAGCAGTGCCCGCACGCGGCCCATGTCACCGACCGCCTCCTTGATGCCGACGATGTTCGGATGGCTGGCAAGCTCGGCCACGGTTTCCGGCAACATGTCGCAGCCGGTGCGGCCGGGCACGTTGTACAGCACCACCGGCAGGCCGCCCTGGTCGGCCACGGCGCGGTAGTGCGCGATCAGGCCGGCCTGGGTCGGGCGCACATAGGGAGGCGTGACCACCAGCGCATGGGTGGCCCCCAGCGCGGCGGCGCGGCGGGTCTGCTCGATCGTTTTGGCGGTGCCGGACAACCCGGTGCCGGCCAGGACCGGAACGCGGCCGGCAATGCGTTCGACCGCGCTGGCCAGCAGCTGGTCGTACTCCGCATCGGACAGGGTGGCGGCTTCGCCGGTGGAGCCGGCAACGACAACGCCTTGGACGCCGCCCTCCAGCTGCAGGTGCAGCAGGCGCTGCCAACCGTCGGGGTCGAGTGCACCGTCGGCCCGGAAGGGGGTCGCCAGCGCGGTGATGAGGCCGGAAAGGGACAAGGACGTGCTGCTCTTGGCTGGGAAGGGAAAACGCCCGCCACGAAAGGCCGGGGGCGACTTGAATGTTACTTGCGGCGCGAAAGCACGGGCAAGTATGCTGGACACCGGTGGATCCCCGCCTCTGGCGGGCATTCAGACTAACGCATGCATTACCCGGAATCGCCTTGACCGACACCACCCCGCGCCCAGCGCCCAGCGAAAACCACCTCCTGATCAACGCCTATACGACGCATCCGGAGTCCCCCCTGCTGTCCGTCACCCGCCGCATCGCCGACAGCGGCTGCAATCTGGTGGATGCACGCCTGGCCACGGTGGGCCGCGATGTCTCGGTAACCGCGCTGGCCACCGGCTCCTGGGATTCGGTGGCCAAACTGGAAGCCATGCTGACCCGCCTCGAACGCGAGGAAGGCCTGAAGCTGGTCTGGTACCGCACCGAGGCCAAGCAGGCGCAGTCCAACCTGCTGCCCTACATCGTGGAAGTCATCGCCGCCGACAAGCCGGGCATCCTGTTCCAGTTGGCCGACTTCTTCGACCGCCAGGGCATCACCATCGAAACCCTGCAGAGCACGCGTTACCGCGCGATGCAGACCGGTGCGGAGATGTTCAGCGCGCAGGTCACCATCGGCGTGCCGGCCAACATGCACATCGCTGCGCTGCGCGACGATTTCCTCGAGTTCTGCGACCACTTGAACCTGGACGCGATCATGGATCCGATGAAGTTCTGATTTTTCGCGCGCTCCTCACGGGCGCGTGGCGTTTCATGCAATTGTCTTGGAAAGAACCCAGGCTCCGCAGAAGGACCTTATGAACAACGGCGACACCCTGGACAGCACCACCCTCTCCCTGCCGCTGGCACTGTCCGGCGGCGCCCAAGCCTCCCTTGGCGACTTCGCCGGCCACTGGCTGGTGCTTTATTTCTATCCCAAGGACAGCACCCCGGGCTGCACCACCGAAGGCATCGACTTCAACGCGCTGCTGCCGGCCTTCAAGAAGGCCGGTGCCGTCGTGCTGGGCGTGTCGCGTGATTCGGTGAAGTCGCACGACAATTTCTGTGCCAAGCAGGGCTTTGCGTTCCCGCTGGTCAGCGATGGCGACGAAGCGCTGTGCAGCGCCTTCGACGTGATCAAGATGAAGAACATGTACGGCAAGCAGGTACGTGGCATCGAGCGCAGCACCTTCCTGATTTCCCCCGACAGCCGCATCGTGCAGTCCTGGCGCAAGGTCAAGGTCGCCGGCCATGCCGATGCCGTTCTCGCCGAACTGAAGGCCTCCCAGTCCAAGTGAGTCCCACTGCCTACTGTGTCTGCCATCACCCTGCCCCGCAGCAGGCCGTGGTGGTTTTTCCCTGCCCGTAACCAGGAATCGACGATGACCCGAGGCAAGCGCATCTACGTGCTGGATACCAACGTGCTGATGCACGATCCCACCGCGCTGTTCAAATTCGAGGAGCACGACGTCTACCTGCCCATGCAGGTGATCGAGGAGTTGGACAACGGCAAGAAGGGCACCACCGAGGCGAGCCGCAATGCGCGCCAGGTCAGCCGCTTCCTCAACGAACTGGTGCAGGCCTCGGGCCTGGACAACCTGGGCGAAGGCATTCCGCTGCAACGCCCGCAGGGCCTGCAGCTGCGCGGCAAGCAGAGCGTCGGCAAGCTGCGTTTCCAGACCAGCCATTTCGACGCCGGAAAGAGCTTTGGCAAGGTCATCCCGGACAACGCCATCCTCGGTGCGATCCTGGCGTTGAAGGAAGAGACGCCGGAAATTCCGGTGGTGTTCGTTTCCAAGGACATCAACCTGCGGATCAAGGCGGCCATCGCCGGGATCGTCTCGGAAGATTACGAAAACGATCGCGCACTGGATGATTTCAGCCTGCTCTACACCGGCGCCACCGAGCTGCCGGAGGACTTCTGGAAGCGCCATGGCGAAGATCTGCGCAGCTGGAGCGACAAGGGCCGCACGCATTACGAAATCCTGGCCCAGGACGGCGAAGACTGGTACCCCAACCAGTACGTCTACCTGCCGGGCGAAGACGAAGTGGAACTGCGCGTCAGCCGCGTGGTCGGCGATGGCAAGATCGTGCTCTCGCTGGTCGATGACTTCCGCCACGGCAGCCATGCCGTGTGGGGCATCAGCGCGCGCAACCGCGAGCAGAATTTCGCGCTCAACGCACTGATGGACCCGGAGATCGACTTCGTCACCCTGCTCGGCACCGCCGGTACCGGCAAGACCCTGCTGGCGCTGGCCGCGGGCCTGGCACAGACGATGGACCAGCAGCGCTACCGCGAGATCATCATGACCCGCGCCACGGTCAGCGTTGGCGAGGACATCGGCTTCCTGCCCGGCACCGAGGAAGAAAAGATGACGCCGTGGATGGGCGCATTGACCGACAACCTGGAAGTGCTGACCCACAACCAGGAAGGCGGCACCTGGGGTCGCGCGGCCACCAACGACCTGCTCGCCAGCAGGATCAAGATCCGCTCGATGAACTTCATGCGCGGCCGTACCTTCTTGTCGCGTTACCTGATCCTGGACGAGGCGCAGAACCTCACGCCCAAGCAGATGAAGACGCTGATCACCCGTGCCGGCCCCGGCACCAAGATCGTCTGCCTGGGCAACGTCGAACAGATCGATACCCCGTACCTGACCGAGACCACCTCGGGCCTGACCTACGCGGTGGACCGTTTCAAGAACTGGCCACACAGCGCGCACATCACCCTGCGTCGCGGCGAGCGCTCGCGGTTGGCCGATTACGCTTCGGAGGTGTTGTGAACCGTTGCATCCGTCTGCTGCCACTGGCGGCCGCTGCCCTGCTCGGTGCCTGCGCGACCACGCAGGGACCGGCCAGCGTGCCGACCGTCGAACGCACCGGCCAATCCTGGGTGGTCACCCGCCCGATCATCGCCGCGCAGGTGCTCGACACCTGCTCGCGGCCCAGTCCCGGCCGCGAGGCCGGGCGGGTCAGCGGCTACTGGGCCCCCAGCCGCGCGCAGGTGGACCAGCTGGAAGCAAAACTGCCCGTGCTGGAACCGCAGGTGCCGCGCGTACTGGATTTCGATCGCCAGTACGTCGGCATCGAGCTGGACCGGAAACAGGTGATCTACATCAACGCCTTCCACCTCCCCGAGGACAACAGCCTTCGCCCTGCCCGCGAAGCGGTGCGCGTCTGTGATGGTGGCGCGCAGTTCTGGGGCGCGGTATTCGATCCGGCCAGCGGGACGTTCAGCGAGCTGCAGTTCAACGGCGGCTTCGGCGGGCCCTGAGGGCCTGCCATGGGAATCCGCCTGCCCACCTGGGTCTGGATCGGCGCGGTCGCGCTGTCCTGCGTGGCCGGCATGGTCAACGTGGTGGGCTTCCTGGGTTTTGAACACCAGGCCGTCAGCCACCTGACCGGCAGCACCAGCCAGCTCGGCATGGCGCTGGCACAAGGCGACTGGCGCGCGGTGGGCCACCTGTGGGGGCTGCTGATTGCATTCTCGCTGGGCGCCATGCTCAGTGGGCTGCTGATCCAGGACAGCGCCCTGCAGCTGGGTCGCCGCTATGGCATCGCATTGGCACTGGAATCGGCGCTGCTGCTGGCGGCAATTCCACTGTTCAAGCAGCATCAGATCTGGGGCGCGTTGTCGGCGGCGATGGCCTGCGGCCTGCAGAACGCGATGGCCACCACGTTCAGTGGCGCGGTGGTGCGTACCACTCACCTCAGCGGCATGTTCACCGACCTTGGCATCGGCCTGGGCCATCTGCTGCGCGGGCTGCCGCTGCAGGTCCGCCGACTGACGCTGAGCGGCCTCATCATCAGCGGCTTCCTGGGCGGCGGCGTCATCGGTGCCTGGCTGTTCGTTCGATGGCACTACGATGCCCTGCTTGCCCCCGCCCTGCTGACCGGCCTGACCGGCCTGGGTTATGTGCTCTACCAGCAGTGGGCGCGTTGGCGGCATTGAAGCACGCCGCAGCCACGAGTCTTTTCGGGTTGCCGGCCCGCGGCCGGCACTACCCCATGCCAGGGCAGCGCGGCACAATCACCGCATGAGCCCCACCACTCCCGTTTCCGCCCTGACCATCGCCGGCTCCGATTCCGGCGGCGGCGCCGGCATCCAGGCTGACCTGAAGACCTTCGCCGCGCACCGCGTGCACGGCCTGTCGGTGATCGCCGCACTGACAGCGCAGAACACCCGCGGGGTCACCGCCGTGCACGTGCCGCCGATCGACTTCCTGCGTGCACAGCTGGAGGCCTGCTTCGGCGACTTCGACATCCATGCGGTGAAGCTGGGCATGCTGGCCAACGCCGATGTGATCCATGCCGTGGCCGACGCCCTGCAGCGCCATCGTCCGGCACATGTGGTGCTCGATCCGGTGATGGTCGCCACCAGCGGTGCGCGCCTGCTGGAAGACAGCGCACTGAAGGCGATGCGCGAACGACTGCTGCCGCTGGCCACGCTGGTCACACCCAATGCACCGGAAGCGGAACTGCTGGTGGGCCGCAAGGTATGCAACGGCGACGATGCCGAACAGGCCGCCGCCGCCCTGCTCGATCTGGGTGCGGGCGCGGTGCTGTTGAAAGGCGGCCACCTGCACGAAGGCAACCGTGTGATCGATCGCTACTTCGACGGTGTCAGCAACGAAGAATTCATCCACGCCCGACTGCCACTGGATGCACATGGCACAGGTTGCACGCTGGCTGCAGCGATCGCCGCGCAGCTGTGCAACGGGCTGAGCCTGGCCAATGCCTGCGAAGCGGGCATCGACTACGTCGCGCGCGGCCTGCAGCAGGGCTACGCGCCTGGCCGCAGCGAGGTGCTGGTACTGGATCACTTCGGCGCTGCACCGCACGTATGACCTGCACACCGCGCACATTGGCCGTTGAGAGCGGCGATGGCCACCGCTTCGAGGTGATCGCCTGCGTACCTGTGCAGCCTGTGGCCCGGCTGCTGTGGCTGCCCGCGCTGGGCGTGGCTGCACGGCACTACCTGCCGCTGGCGCAGGCGCTGTCGGCCAGGGGCGTGGCGGTCTATCTGCATGAGTGGCGTGGCAATGGCAGCAGTTCGCTGCGCCCTTCGCGCGCGGAGGATTGGGGCTACCGCGAAATCCTCGAACAGGATCTGCCGGTCAGCCAGGCCGTGCTGGCAGCCGCTGATGCCGAACACGGCACGCAGCCCTGGATCATCGGCGGTCACAGCCTGGGCGGGCAGCTGGCCTGCGTGCATGCGGGACGCCAGCCGGGTGCGTTCGCGCGCCTTTGGCTGGCTGCCAGCGGCACGCCGTTCTGGCGCGCGTTCCCGCCGCCACGTGGCTGGTTGCTGCCGTTGTTCTATCGCTTCCTGCCCTGGATCGCCCGACGCCAGGGCGTGCTGCACGGTCGCCGGCTGGGCTTCGGGGGCACCGAGGCACGCGGACTCATCGCCGACTGGGCACGGGTGGGCCTGAACAACCATTACGCCGCCGCCGGCATGGACGAAGACCTGGAAGCACAGATGTCGCGGATCCACGGCAGCGCGCAGGCCGTGCTGATGGAAAACGATTGGCTGGCGCCCGTCGCCTCGATGCAGGGATTGCTGGCGAAGCTGCCGAATGTGGCCTCACAGTTGCGCGTGCTGTCTGCGCAGGAGCTGGGCGTGCGTGCCGATCACTTCGCCTGGATGAAAGCACCACAGGCCGTGGCCGACGTATTTTTCATTCAGTTGCATGAAAATTTTCACAAAGGCGTTGACGAAGCGCGCCGACATCCGCATAATTCCGCTCCTGTCGCAGGGCGCCCGTAGCTCAGTTGGATAGAGTACCTGGCTACGAACCAGGCGGTCGGGAGTTCGAATCTCTCCGGGCGCACCATTACACCGAAACAGCAGGCCTCGGCCTGCTGTTTTTTTTGTGTTTTTCGGCAGGGCTGCGCCCTGCACCCGCTACCAGCTGGAGCAACAGCAACTGCAGAAGCTGGTGTTCCGTGGGATGGCGGGGCGGCGTCGGAGTGCGGGGACGCCGCAAGTACATCCTTGTAGGCTTGGCAGCCGCATCCATGCGGCTGACACCCCGCACTCCGACACCGCCCCACCTCTGACAGATTCCCGCGATCTGGTAGATCCACGCCATGCGTGGATGAATCCATCGGAATCGAATATTTCGACAATTGAACAAAGAGCATCCACGCATGGCGTGGATCCACATGTCGACCAAGGTCGACACCCACCAACAGCCGCGGAGATCTGTCGAAGGCGGGGGGGGGGGGGGGGGGGGGGGGGGCGGGCGCGGGGGGGGGCCGGGGGAGGCCCCCCGGGCCGGGGGAGGGGGGGCCGCGGCCCCCCGGCCCCCCGCCCCCGCCCCCCCCCCCCCCCCCGCCGGCGGCCGGCCGGGCGCCCCCCGCGCCCCCCCCCGCCCCCCCCCCCCCCCCCCCCCCCCCCCCCCCCCCCCGCCTCCCCACAGCAAACCAGCTTTTGCTTCGGCTTTTGCTTCGGCTTCGGCTTCGGCAGGTGCAGGGCGCAGCCCTGCCGAACACCCCTATCCCTCTGCCATCGCCTGCCACCACTGCGCCAGCAGCTCCGGCCGGCGCAGCCGCTCGCGCCACCAGCGCAGCGCCGCACCATCCTCGCCGGTGCGCCAGGCCAGCCAGAAAGTCTCCTCCGGCTTGTGTTCCTCCACCTCGCGGATCACCAGCTGGCCGCGTGCCACCGCCGCCCGCGCGCAGGGTTCAGGCAGGAAACCGAACCCCAATCCCTGGCATTGCAGCTTCAGTTTGCTGGCCATGTCCGGCACGGTCAGCGTCTCCTGCCCCATCAACAGGCCCACCGTGCGCGGCAGCAGACGCCGCGCCGAGTCGGACACGGCGATCGCGCAGTACGCTGACAACTGCTCGCGCCCCAATACCCCCGGCACCGATGCCAGCGGATGATCAGGCGCCACCGCGAACACGAAACCCACGCTGCCCAGCGGCTCGACCACATACCCACCACCGCTGGGGCCCTCGCCCGGCGCGCCCACCAGCAGGTCGGCACGGCGGTCCAGCAGCGCCTCCCAGGTACCGGACAGGGCTTCGCCGAACAGGCGCAGGCGGGTGGGCGCGGCCACCTCGCGGAATGCGGCGATATCCGGCCCCAGCAGCCAGGTCGGGAACACGGAATCGACCGCCAGGGTCAGCTCCGCCTCCCAGCCGGATGCGACCCGCCGCACCCGCAGCTCCAGTTCCCGCGCCGCCCGCAACAGGTGCCTGCCCTCTTCCAGCAGCGCGCGCCCGGCCTCGGTCGGCTCCGCCCTGGGCCCGACCCGGTCGAACAGCTGCACCCCCAGGTCTTCTTCCAGCTTGGCCACGGTGTAGGAAATGGTCGAAGGCACCTTGTGCAGGGCCTTGCCAGCGCCTGCGAACGAGCCGCGGCGGTCGATCGCATCCAGGATCTGCAGGGCGTCGAGACTGAGCTTGAGCATTCGAAAATTTCGATGATGACTGTCAAAACTATCCGTTTTTCAAACCCCGGGTGCAAGCGGATACTTCTCGTCAACGGGGAAACACAGCGGCTACCGGCCCGCCCCGCCCCATCGAAACCATCGAACAAGGAGATTCCATCATGCTGCAGATCCGCAAGAGCGCTACCCGTGGCCTGGCCGAGCATGGCTGGCTGTCCTCGCGCCATACCTTCTCGTTCGCCAGCTACTACGACCCGCGCTATGTGAGCTTCGGCCCGCTGCGGGTCATCAACGAAGACAAGGTGATCGGCGGCCAGGGCTTCGGCACCCACAGCCACAGCAACATGGAGATCGTTTCCTATGTGCTGGGTGGCGCGCTGGAGCACAAGGACTCGATGGGCACCGGCTCGGTGCTGCGCTATGGCGACGTACAGCGCATGAGCGCCGGCAGCGGTGTCAGCCACAGCGAGTTCAATCATTCGGCCGACGAGCCAGTGCACTTCCTGCAGATCTGGATCTTCCCGGATGCCGAAAACATCGCTCCATCGTACGAAGAGACCCACTTCGCACCGGAAACCAAGCGCAACCAGCTGCGCCTGATCGCCTCGCCGGACGGTGCCGACGGCTCGCTGCGCATCCACCAGGATGCACGCATCTTCGCCACCATCCTTGATGGCGAGCAGAAGCTGCACCATGCATTGGGCAGCGGGCGTGGCGCCTATGTGCAGGTTGCCCGTGGCCAGCTGCAGGTCAACGGCATCACCCTGGAAGCAGGTGACGCACTGCAGGTCAGCGACGAAGCGCAGCTGACCCTGGAAAACGGCAACGACGCCGAGGTGCTGGTGTTCGACCTGGCGCTGTAACGACAACGCCCGCGATGCTCTCGTGCATCGCGGGCGTATTTCTGTAGAGCCGGGCGTGGGCCCGGCGCTACCACCGCTGGCTTCAGAACTTGTACGTCATCGACAGCCGCACGTTGCGCGGCTCACCCCACGTGTAGGTGCTGTACCAGCTGAAGATCGTGTAATAGCGCTTGTCCAGCAGGTTGTTGACGTTGATCGTGGCCGACAGCCGGTCGTTGAACTGGTAGCGCGCCATCGCATCGAGCAGCCAGTAGGGCTGGGTGCGGTGGACTACCGATGCACCGCTGGCCGGATTGGTGATGTTGCCGAAGGTGGCATCCTGCCAGCGCGCGCCACCACCGAGGGTCAGCCCCTGCCAGTCACCGCGCAGGCGGTAGCTGGTGTGCAGGCTGAACTGGTTCTCCGGTTCCAGCGTGGACACCTTGGTGCCGGCCTGGCGCGCGATCTTGTGGGCGAAACCGCCCTGCACCTGCCAGCCTTCAGCCAGCTGCCCGGACAGCTCCAGTTCGTAGCCCTTGGTACGCACCCCCATCAACCCGCGATAGGCAATATCACCGGTCGGCGTCCTGCCACCGGTGGGCTCGGCGAAGTTGTCCTGGTCAAGCTGGAACAATGCCGCGCTGGCGTTGAAACGGCCATCGAGGAACTCCGCCTTCAGGCCCATCTCATAACTGCGACCTTCCAGCGGATCCAGCGTCCTGCCCTGCTCGTCGCGCTGGCCCTGCGGCTTGAAGATGGTGCTGTAGCTGGCATACACCGAGTAGTGCTCGCCCAGATCGTAGACCACACCGGCATAGGGTACGAACACACCTGTTTCGCGCGTTTCCGGCGAGCGATAGCTGGCCAGGCGGCTACCGACGATCACTTTCAATGGATCGGCCACGTCGAAGCGGCCGACCACGTACAGGCCGTTCTCGCGGGTGACTTCATTGTTGCCATAGCCACGCTGCCACTCCGGCTCGGGAATGTCGCCCTTCCAGCTGTAGTAGTCGGCAACGGCTGTCGGGTAGCCGGGCTGCGGCGAGTAGCCGGTGTTGGTCCAGCGCTTGCGCGAAGCACTGCCGCCCACCACCAGCTCATGCTGGCGCCCGAACAGGCCGAAGTTCCCGCTCAGGTAGAAATCGGCTGCGTTGCTGACGGTCCTGCCGACATACTTGCCCAGCCACAGCGACACGCCCTCACCCGTCATCGGGTCGGGGTTGCCACCGGCCGCGCCGGCCAGCGCGGCGTCGTAACCGTTGACCTGGTGGTTGAGCTGCAGCTTGGCCACCCAGTCGTTGTCGAAGGTATGTTCCAGCGTGGCAAAGCCGGTGCGTGTGTACTGCCGCCAGCCACTCCAGCGGGTGCCGTTGTTGAACGAGCGTGGCATGTCGTTGAAGTTGCCCTGGCTGTCCAGCAGCGGAATGCCGCCCCAGGTCGAGCCCTTCGGATCACTGTCCAGCACATCACCGCCCACGGTCAGCAGGGTGCGCTCGCCAAGATCGGCTTCCAGCACGGCATACCCCACCTTGCTGGTGCGCTGGTAGATATCGAGATTGGAATGCTTGTCCTGCCAGGCACCGACGGCACGGCCGCGCACGCGACCATCCGCAGTCAGCGGCCCACCCACGTCGACCTCGGCACGATAGTCGTCCCAGCGGCCAACGCCGAGCGTCGCACTGCCGGCAAATTCCCCGCCCGGCTTCTTGCGCACCAGGTTGATGGTCGCGCCCGGATCGCCCATGCCGGTCAGCAGGCCGGTCGCGCCCTTCAATACTTCGATGCGATCGTAGATCGCGGTATCGCTGAGCGTGTTGCCTGCCGAGTAGGCCGAGTCGCGCGACATCGGGATGCCGTCGTACTGGAAGTTCTGCACGGCAAAACCCCGTGCGTAGTACTCGGTACGCTCACTGTCGTAGGTGACGATGCTGATGCCGGGGGTCACCCGCATCACATCGTCGATGCCGTTCAGACCGAAATCGTCCATCTGCGCGCGGGTGATCACACTGATGGTCTGCGGCGTCTGCCGCGGCGTCAGCACCAGGCGGGTGGCCGTAGCAATGGTGCCCGGCGTGTAGGCGCCGCTGCCTTCGGTGATGGTACCCAGCTGGTTGGCGGTGACCTGCACGGTCTGCAGGGTCTGCGACGCGGCCTTGCCCTCTGCATCATCAGCACGGGTGGATTGCGCGGCGGCGGTGCCGCTGGCGACGAACGTGGCCAGCAACAGGCCATGGGCAAGCGCGGACGCCAGGGGGCGACGACGGGGAAGCGGGAAACGGAAAGACACAGGCACGACGGGACCTCCACGAAGCGGTGGGATCCTCTGGCGGCGGCTGGAGGGAAGCGGACGATGGCGGCCGGGGGCCGCAGGCGCAGGAGTTTACTCTCCCGCGCGCATGCTGTCGTGCGCCCCACTGGCGCAGGCTCAGCCGACGGCGGCTGCGGCTGCGGCCTCCAGGATCAGGCCAGCGACCTCGGCTGGCCTTGATGCCAACGAGGCATGGCTGGCGTCCAGCTCAAGCAGGCGCTTGGGCTGCAGGCGCGCGGCCATCGCCTTCTGGTTCTGCGGCGCGATCATCCGGTCATGGCTGGAAAGCTGGTACCAGCTGGGTTTCTGCCTCCATGCCGGTTCACTGATGGCATCACCGAAGGTGCTGGCCAAGGGAGCCTTCTGGGTCACCGCCATCACCCAGCCCTCCTCGGCACTGAGATCCTGGCAGAAGCTTTCGTGGAACTTGTCCGCGCGCAGCCACAGGTAGCCGTCGCTGTCGGGGACCAAATTGGGGGCGGCTTCGGGAAGATGCTGCTGGGTAATGCCGCCGGCGCTTTCGCCCTTGTCCGGCGCGAACGCGGCGATGTAGACCAGCCCCTGCACATTGGGCTCGTTGCCGGCCTCGGTGATCACCGCGCCGCCATACGAATGACCGACCGCAGCACCGGACCCTCGATCTGCCGGATCATCCGGCGCGTGCGCTCTGCATCGTTGACCAGCGAAGTCAGCGGCAACTCCACCGCCTTCACCTGGTCGTGGCCCTTGCGGTGCAGCTCCAGAATCACCTTGGCCCAGTGTGCGGCCCCGTCCCAGAATCCATGGACGAGGAGGATGGTCGGTGTACTGCTCATGCGCTGATCTCCGGCAACGGTGCGGCGGGATACCGACCGTGTGGCTACTCTGCGCAGGCAGCGTTAATCGGCGGTGAGGCTTGGGCGCCGAATCCAGCGCGGTGATTGATCACCGGCAACTGCAGGACGCTGCATTCGTATTCGCCGCTGGATGTCGCCCATGGCACTTGCCCAACACCCATGAAAACGTTTTCATGGCAATGAATTCCTGGAGTCTCCTTCGCGCATGACGCCTTCATCTCCACGTGCCCAGCAGCATGCCACCCGCGCCGCCTTCTTCATTCCCGGTTTCGCCACCGCTGCGTGGGCACCGATGGTGCCTTACGCCAAGGTAGAAGCCGGGCTGTCCGATGCCAGCCTCGGCGGGCTGCTGCTCTGCCTGGGCCTGGGTTCACTGCTGGCGATGCCGCTGGCAGGGGCGTTGACCGGACGTCTGGGCGCCCGCCGTTTGATGGTCATCACCACGGCGCTGATTCTGCTCAGCCTGCCCCTGCTTGCGTTGGCGCCCACCCCGCTGGCACTGGGGGCGACGCTGTTCGTGTTCGGTGCCGGCGTGGGCGCCATGGACTGCACGATGAACATGCAGGCGGTGGCTGTCGAACGCGACGCCGGTCGCCCGATGATGTCCGGTTTCCACGCGTTCTACAGCATCGGGGGTTTCGTGGGGGCCGGCTGCATGACCGGCCTGCTGATACTGGGCATGCCGCTGTGGTTGGCGTCGCTGATCGCTGTAGCGGCGATGCTGCTGGTCGCGCTGCTGTCGGCCCCCCACTGGCGCCCGCAGCGCATCCTGCACGACGGGCCGATGCTGGCCATGCCGCACGGCGTGGTGCTGTTCATCAGCGTGCTGGCCTTCGTGGTGTTCCTGGCTGAAGGCTCGATGCTGGACTGGAGCGCCGTGTTCCTGGCCGAAGTACGGCAGGTGCCGCGTGACCAGGCTGGTGCCGGCTTTGCGGTATTCACCCTGGCGATGACCGCGATGCGCCTGTTCGGCGATGGCATCGTCGAGCGTCTTGGCCGCACCCGCACCATCGTCCTGGGCGGCATCACGGCGGCCGCCGGTTTCGCACTGGCCACGCTGGTGCCGTCCTTCGCGGTGGCGCTGGCCGGCTATGTGCTGGTCGGCCTGGGGTGCGCCAACATCGTGCCGGCCCTGTTCTCGATGGCCGGCCAGCAGCGTGCGATGCCGGAGAGCATCGCCATCACCGCGGTAACCACGCTCGGCTATGCCGGCATCCTCGCCGGACCGGCCGCCATCGGCGCCCTCGCCCATGCCACCAGCCTGGGTTCGGCCTTCCTGTGCGTGGCGGTGCTGCTGCTGGGCGTAGCGGCCTCGGCGCGCGCACTGGCTCGACGCCTGCCATGACAAAAAGGGACGGAGCGGATCAAACCGTTTGTGCCTGAAACGACTTGATCCGCTTCGTCTCCCTCTTCAGCTGTGCGCCAGCCATGCCGCCTGCGCGGGCAGCTGCGGCGCCGGGCAGGCGGCCTTCGGGTGGTGTTCGTCGCGCGCCATCCAGTCATCGACCACGCCGGCCAGCAGATCAAGCCGCAGTGGCAGGGTGATGTGGTCTTCGCCGCGCATTTCGATGTAGTGCGCACGCGGATTGGCCTGCGCCAGCGCACGCCCCTGGCTGACCGGAATGTGCTGGTCGCCCTGCCCGTGCAGCAGCAGCACGCAGGCGCGGGTATCGGCCAGCGCGCGGGCGACGTCCACCTTGTCCAGGTCCACATCGATGCGACGGCTGGCCGCGGCAACCACCTGGTTGATGTCCTGACTGCCATAACGCCAACGCGCGTACGAAGCCACCGCCTGCGCCTTCAGGCCCTCCGGCTGCAGTGCCATCAGGTGCGGAATCATCGTGCGGATCGCCACGCCGGCGTTGGCGAACGATTCCATCGCCACCACGCCGGCCACCTGGTCGCCCAGCTTGTCGGCGGTGAACAGCGCGGTTGCCGCACCATAGGAAACTCCGAACAGGTACAGCGGGCCGGTCACTTCACCGCGTGCGCGCAGCTCGGCAATGACATCCACCACATCGTCCGATTCATAGGTGCCGTAGCCGGAAGGACCGGCGCCGGATTGGCCATGGTTGCGCAGGTCGAGGGTGACCACGCGGTAACCGGATCCGGCCAGCTGCAACGACCACGGCAGCATCGAATCGCCGTTCATCATCCAGCCGTGCAACAGCACCACCGTGCCACGCGGTGCCTGCGCACGGAAAGGTTGCGGCAACGCCAGGCTCAGGCCGGTATCCAGCGGCCGTCCGTTTTCGTGGCGCTGGGGCAGGTAGCGATAGCGCGCGCCGTAGTCGCCGGGATCGAACGCGCGCCAGAAGATCGGCACACCGTCGCGCCCCGGGGCGAAGCCATGACGGTTGGGCAGTTCGGCGATGGCCGCGGCGATACGCGGCTGGTCAAGCAGGGTCGACACGCCACCTGGCGCGATCAGGCGATCGCTGAGCGAGGTGGACAAGGCAGTCATCGAAGACGAGCATGCAGCCAGCCACAGGCCGGCGCACGCCAGCAAAAGCAGCAGCACGCGCTTCATGGGCATTCAAGGGGGATATGCGACAACGCCGCAGATTAGCGGCCGCCTCGGCGCCCATCTATCGCAACCACATGACGGGTTGATGACAGCGCAGGATCGATTCAGTTTGTCACAATGGCGCGATCGACCTCGGCATTGATCCGGATCAATGAACACGCCGGTGTGTTTGCGCACAGTGCGCGCATGCGTACCTCGTTCAAGCTCGCCATTGCCCTGGCCGCCGCCCTGGCCGCCGCCTACGGCATCGCCCGCAGTACCCCGTACTGGTTCGCTCCCCGGCAGCCGGCCCAGGTCGACATCCACGACCCGGCGCTGATCGCGCAGGGGCAGTACCTGTCCCGCGCGGCCGATTGCGCGGCCTGCCACACCGCGCCGGGCGGCAAGCCGTTCGCCGGTGGT
Source organism: Stenotrophomonas sp. STEN046 (assembly GCF_056759755.1). Classification (NCBI taxonomy): domain Bacteria; kingdom Pseudomonadati; phylum Pseudomonadota; class Gammaproteobacteria; order Lysobacterales; family Lysobacteraceae; genus Stenotrophomonas; species Stenotrophomonas sp. STEN046. The sequence goes on along the minus strand of NZ_JBRRDR010000019.1, from coordinate 51,124 downwards.
CTCGGCATGCAGACGCCGATGGGCACGCTGTATTCGACCAACATCACCCCCGATCCCGGCACCGGCATCGGTGCATACGAGTACGCCGATTTCGAGCGCGCGGTGCGGCGTGGCATCCGCCACGATGGCCAGCCGCTGTATCCGGCCATGCCCTATGCCTCCTACGTGATCGCCAGCGATGCGGAGATCAAAGCGCTGTACGCCTATTTCATGGGCGCGGTGGAACCGGTCAGGCAGGACAACGCAGACAGCACCATCCCCTGGCCGGCAAACATGCGTTGGCCATTGGCCTGGTGGCAGCTGCTGTTTGCCCGCCCGCGCAGTTTCGTGGCCGATCCGGCGCTGGATGCGGGGCAGCAACGGGGCGCCGAGCTGGTCGAAGGCCTGGCCCACTGCGGTGCGTGCCATACCCCGCGCGGGCTGGCCTTCCAGGAAAAAGCGATGGCCGATGATGGCAGCCGCCAGTTCCTGTCCGGCTCGGTGCTGGAGGGCTGGTATGCGAAGAACCTGCGCAGCGAAGCCACCGGCCTGGCCAGCTGGAGCGAAGGCGAGATCGTCGATTTCCTGCGCACCGGGCGAACCGATCGCTCCGCAGCCTTCGGCGGCATGGCCGATGTGGTCGAACACAGCACGCAGTACCTGAGCGACGCCGATCTGCTGGCGATGGCGCGCTACCTGAAGCAGTTGCCGGCACGCGAAGGCCGCAGCGCACAGTGGACGCCCGGCAGCGACACCACCACCGCCGCACTGCGCAGTGGCGACTACCGGGTCGCTGGATCGCTGGCCTACGCCGAACACTGCCAGGCCTGCCACCGCGCCGATGGCCGTGGCATGCCACGGATCTACCCTGCCCTGGCCGGCAACTCGATCGTGTTTGCCGACGATCCCAGTTCGCTGGTGCAGGTCACATTGATCGGCGGGCGCACACCGCATACCGCACATGACCGCATGGCGTTCACCATGCCCGGCTTCGAGCAGCTGCCCAACGCGCAGCTGGCCGACATTCTCACCTTCATCCGCAGCAGTTGGGGCAACCAGGCCAGCGCAGTGTCTGAAGTGGAGGTGGCACGCATGCGCCGGGTGGTCCGTGACAAACCGGTGCACAGCGTTCCGCAGGAGGCCGTGCGATGAGGCGTTCGAAGAAACACCCGCGTTGGCTGCTGACGACCACCGTCGTGGCAGTGCTGATGGCCGGTGCCGGCATGCTGGCGTACGCGCACCTGCATCCCGATCTGGACGCTGCTTCCGCTCAGACACTCGATATCCTCGACGCGCATGGACAGGTCGTGGGCCAGTACCACCTGCCCAGCGCCGAGGAAATCGCCAGCCTCGGCAATGCCGATTCGGTGATGTACGGCCGGCGCCTGCTCAACGAAACCGCGCGGCTGCTGCCGGACAACGTCGGCAACGATCTGAACTGCAACTCCTGCCACATGGCCGAGGGCAAGCGCCCGTTCGGCAATCATTATCTCAACACCGGGGGTGGCAGCTACCCGCGTTACATGCCGCGCCCAGGCAAGGAGATCGGCCTGACCGAACGCATCAACGGCTGCCTGCAGCGATCGATGAACGGCAAACCGCTGGCCAAGGACGCGCCGGAGATGCGCGCGATGCTGGAATACATGGCATGGCTGAGCCGGCCGGTACCTGACGGGGCGCGCGTGGCTGCGCCCAGTGAAGGCCCGATCGACAGCACATTGACCCCGGACCCGGTGCGCGGACAGGCGCTGTATGCCGCCCAGTGCGCTGCCTGCCACGGCGACAACGGTGAAGGCCGGCGCGATGCCAGCGGTGATATCGCGTTCCCGCCGTTGTGGGGCGAGCGCAGCTTCAACATCGGTGCCGGCATGGCACGGCTGTACAAGGCGGCCGGCTTCGTCAAGCACAACATGCCGCCAGCTGCGAGCCGTGAACCGCCACTGGGCCAGCAGGTGATGCCCGACCAGGATGCGGTGGACATCGCCAGCTACTTCATCAACCAGCCACGCCCGGATTTCGCCGGCAAGGCCAAGGACTGGCCACGCGACCCCAAACCGAAGGACGCGCGCTACTGAGCATTGCGGCCAACAGTGCCGGTCATCACGCAACACACGACCTGCATCTGCGCGTCACCGCCATGTCATCGGCACTGCCGACACTGCCGGACTTTCCTCTCCTGAAGGTCCGGTTTCGATGCGAACGATTGCGCGCTTTCCCCGTGTCTCGCTGCTTGCCCTGCTGATCGCCCCCGCACTGGACGCCTTGGCCGAAGCACCGCAGGGCGAGGCCGCCGATACGCGCAGCGCCGATGCCCGCACCCTCGACCAGGTACAGGTGATCGGCCAGGCCACCAGCTATGCCAAGACGTCGGTGAGCCAGGAAACACTGAAGCGCCAGACCGTGCTGAGCAGTGTCAACGGCGCGCTCAACGAAGTGCCCGGGGTGGTGGTCAGCGAGGCAGACGCCACCGGTTCCTCGGTGTGGGGTACGCAGATCAGCATGCGCGGCTTTGTCACCAACCGCGATACGCAGCAGATCGGTACCACCATCGACGGCCTGCCCAATGGCGGCTCGGGTTACGGCGGCGGCTCGCTGGCCAACCGCTACATCGACACCCTGGACCTGGAAACGGTGGAAGTCAGCCAGGGCACGGCCGATATCTCCTCGCGCTCGAACGAGGCGCTCGGCGGCACCCTGAACTTCCTCACCAGCGACCCGCTGCAGGACAGCCGCCTGCGCATGGTGGTCGGTGCCGGCGACAACGACGCCCGCAAGTACTACGTGCGCTACGACACCGGGCTTCTCGGTGGCCACACCCGCGCCTGGATCAGCGCCTCGTCGGCACGCGTGCATGACTGGATCGATGGCACCGGGCACACCAGCAACGATCACATCGCCGCCAAGTTCATCACCGAACTGGACCGCTGGACGCTGACCGGTTACCTGTCCTACAACGATGCCGACGAACCCGAATACACCAGCGTCTCGCCCAAGGGCTTTGCCACCGATCCCGATCACGATGCCCTGGTCGGTACGCTGACCGGCGTCCCCTACCTGGACCAGAACTATCGCTCGGGTTCGCGCGCACTGCGCGAGAACACCTTCGGTTACCTGCGTGCGGCCTTCGACGGCGGCAATGGATTCAAGGCCTCGATGGCCGCCTACGGCCATCGCATGCAGGGCCGCGGCGACTGGTTGCCGCCCTACCTTGCCGATGTCAGCGACGACGGCGCCGGCCGCCCGCAATCGGAGTATCTCGGCGGCAAGACCGTCTACGGTGGCAGCAACCGCGGCCAGATCTATTTCGTCAATCCCGATGGCAGCAGCGCGCAGCGCCTGGCCAGCTGCACGCCGCGATTGGGCTTCACTGCCGAGTACGACCCCAACTGCTATGCAGGCAACGTGCAGGGTGCGCAGTCGTATCGCCACACGCACTATGACAACGACCGCGTTGGCGTCACCGCCGATGTCGAATGGCGCCAGACCTTCGGCAGCATCGACAACACCGTGCGTGGTGGCCTGTGGGTGGAGAAGCTCGACCGTTCGGCGCGACGCGACTGGCATCGCCTGCTGAACGTGGGCCAGAGCATTGCCTTCGACCACCAACCGTACTGGGTCCAGTTCGAGGACAAGTACAAGGTCGACGAGCAGATGTACTACGTCGAGGACGTGGCCCGTTTCGGCCCGTTCAGCGCGCGCGTGGGCGTCAAGCAGTTCTTCGTCGACCAATCGCGCCGCCGTGTGATCGGCGCCAGCGAAAGCGTGAAGTCCGATTCGAAGTCCGATCCGCTGCTGTCCACCGGCTTCACCTGGGCGCCGGGCGTGGAAGGCATGGAGCTGTTTGCCGGCTACTCGCAGAACTTCGCCGCCATTCCCTCCGGCGTTCTCGGCGAAACCGATCCGCAGCGCTTCCGCAACGTGGAACCGGAAACCGCCGACAACATCGAGCTGGGCATGCGCATCAGCCGCTGGCCGCTGACGGCTTCGGTGACGCTGTACAACATCAAGTTCGACAACCGCATCGTCTACCTGCCCGCGGGCCTGGTCAGCGGCATCGACTACCTGGGCGAAACCGATGGCGTCTACGAGAATTTCGGCGGCGTGGAGAGCAACGGCCTGGAAGCGGCCTTCGGCTACGGCTGGGACAACGGTTGGCGGATCAACAGTGCCTACACCTACAACCGTTCCAAATACCTGGGCAGCGGCAATGATGCGCGCGACGCGCAGCTGGGCATCGTCGACGGCGCCAAGGTGATCGGCCAGCCCGAGCAGATCCTGGTGGTGTCAGCCGACTGGCAGGGCGAGAACTGGAACTTTGGCCTGTCCGGCCGTTACCTGGGCACGCGCTACCTGGATGCGGCCAACGTCAACAAACTGCCCTCGGCCACCGTGTTCAATGCCAACCTCGGCTTCGACCTGCAGGGCCTGTCACCGCGCCTGAAGGGCATGGGTGCCAACCTGGTGGTGAGCAACCTGACCAACAAGCGCTATCTTGCAGGTGTGGACGGGCGTGACAACGCCTTCATCGGCGCCCCGCGCACCGTCGGCATCTCCTTCCGCGTGGACTTGTGAGTGTGACCCTGTGACCGATCCCGGCCGACGCCGACTGTTGCAGGCCGGCGTTGCCGCCGGCCTTTCGCCACTGCTGCCCAGCATCGCCCGGGCAGCAGCGATCGCCCCCGCTGCGCACACCCGCAGCCTGCAGGACCTGCAGCACATCGTGGTGTTCATGCAGGAGAACCGCTCATTCGACCACTACTTCGGCACCCTGCCCGGGGTACGTGGCTTCGGTGATCGTTTCGTGGTTCCCGCATCGCCCCTGGCTGGGGCCGATGCGGCGCGCAGCGTGTGGCTGCAGCCAGACGCCAGTGGCAGCCGGGCCATTGCGCCGTTCCCGCTGGATACCGCCGCGCACTTCGGCTACATGCGGGTGGAAGGTACGCCGCACACCTGGCCCGACGCGCAGCAGGCCTGGGACCACGGACGCATGGCGCAGTGGCCGAAGGCCAAGCAGAACCATTCGATGGGCTATTTCCAGCGCAGCGACATGCCGTTCCAGTTCGCTCTCGCCGATGCGTTCACGATCTGCGATGCCTACCACTGCGCCATGCAGGCCGGCACCAATCCCAATCGCGTGTTCCTGTGGACCGGTCACAACGATGCCGCGGCACGCGCGGGCGGGCCGGTCATCGCCAATTCGCACGACAATTTCCCCGAGCACGGGGGCCATCCGGACTCGTACCGCTGGGCCAGCTACGTTGAACGCCTGCAGCAGGCCGGCGTGTCCTGGCAGATCTACCAGGACATGGCTGACAACTTCACCGACAACCCGCTGGCCGGCTTCGAGACCTTCCGCCAGGCCTATCGCGGCGAGCCGGGGCATGACCAGCACCTGCGCGAGCGCGGTGTCAGCACCCGTGGCCTGGCACAACTGCGCGACGATGCGATCAGCGGGCGGCTGCCACAGGTCAGCTTCATCATCGCCGATGCTGCCGGCAGCGAGCATCCCGGCCCATCCAGCCCCGCGCAGGGTGCGGCCTATACCGCGCGCGTGCTCGATGCGCTGACCGCAGACCCGGACGTCTGGAGCCGCACGGCGCTGCTGCTGATGTTCGATGAGAACGATGGCTTTTTCGACCATGTGCCACCACCGGCGCCGCCCTCGCCGCTCGGCCAGGGCTGGGCTGGCGCGTCCGCGATCAGCACCGGCGGCGAGTACCACCTGCACCCGGCACCGGGCGACGAGAAATACGATGCCGCCGAGCTGCGCGGACGCCCCTATGGGCTTGGCCCGCGCGTGCCGCTGTACGTGATCTCGCCATGGAGCCGCGGCGGTTGGGTCGATTCGCATGTCTACGACCACACCTCGGTACTGCGGCTGATTGAACGTCGCTTCGGCGTGGCCGCCCCGGACATCTCGCCCTGGCGGCGTGCGGTCTGTGGCGACCTTGTCGACGCCTTCGACTTCGCCCAGCGTGACACGCGCCCATTCGCCAAGGCGCTGCCGGATGTCACCGCCATCGCCGCCCGCGCCGCCGCCCTGCCGGGCCGTACGGTGCCTGCCCTGCCGGAGAGCCTGCAGGCGGCACGCCAGGAGGCGGGGGTACGGCCGGCACGACCATTGCCCTATCGCCCGCACGTGCAGGCCAGCACGGTCGACGGCGACGGCATCACCCTGCAGCTGTCCTGCGAAGGCGCCGCGGCGGTCCTGCATGTCTATGACCGCCTGCGGCTGGATGCCATCCCGCGCCGCTACACCGTGCTGCCAGGCACACCGCTGCAGGACCGTTGGCCAGTGGACGCGCAGGGCCACTACGATCTCTGGGTGCTGGGGCCGAACGGCTTCCATCGGCACTTCCAGGGCAGCACCCGTGCACCGCTGCCGCTGCAGGCACGGGTGGAACGCAGCGACGGACGACTGCGCCTGCTGCTGCGCAACCCGGGCGATACCGCGCAGGCACTGCAGATCGCGCCCGGTGCCTACGATGGCCACATGCCCGAACGTGAACTGTCATTGCCGGCACGTGCCGAGACCGTTGTGGCCTGGGACGCCGGCCCCACTGCCGGCTGGTACGACCTGCGGCTGCAGGCCGGCAACGCCCGGCAACGGCTGGCTGGGCGCGCCGAGGATGGCCGGCCCGGTACCAGCGATCCGGCGATGGGCAGCGAACCGCTCCGTTTCGATCACGATTGAGCGATCAGCGGCAGAACCGGGCCCACGCCCGGATGCATCCTGAAAAAAGCGCCGCCGGGCATCGCTCGGCCGTGCAGGGGGGCGTGCCCGGTCAAGCCACCTGCCGCCCCGGCCGCGCATGCTCGCAGCGCCAACCGCTGCTTGCCAGAGACCCAAGCCGTGCCCGCCTATCGAAGCCGCGGCGCGCCGCCTACGCTGATCTCCCCGGTGACCGTCACGGTCGCCTTCGCGTCACGGCGCTGCCGTTGCGACCCCGCTCCAGTGCTGTGCGCCCTGCCGGTGTTGTCGCCCAGGCAGAGGTCCGGCCCACGCCCTCTGGAGACAGCCATGAACCAAGCCCTCATCCCCTTCGATACCGATCCGCTGGAAACGCAGGAGTGGCGTGAATCGCTGGAGGCGGTGATGCAGGCCGGTGGCCGGCCCCGCGCACACTACCTGATCGACCAGCTCAGCGACCTCGACGCGCAGCAGCACGGTGACCTGCATACCCGCGCCTGGACCGCCTACGTCAACACCATCCCGCCCGAACGCCAGCCGGCCTATCCGGGTGACCTGGCCATCGAGCGGCGACTGAACGCGATGATCCGCTGGAATGCGATGGTGATGGTGCTGCGCGCCGGCAAGCACTCCAACGTCGGTGGCCACATCGCCACCTACCAGTCGGCGGCAGTGCTGTACGACGTAGGCTTCGACCACTTTTTCCGGGGCCGCACCGATACCTTCGACGGCGACATGGTCTACATCCAGGGCCACTCCGCGCCAGGCATCTACGGCCGCGCGTACGTCGAAGGCCGCATCGATCCGGCACGGATGGACAACTTCCGCCGCGAAGCGGGCCGCGAAGGCCTGTCCTCGTATCCGCACCCGCGCTTGATGCCGGAGTTCTGGCAGTTCCCCACCGTGTCGATGGGGCTGGGCCCGCTGACCGCCGCCTACCAGGCCCGCTACATGCGCTACCTGGAATACCGCGGCCTGAAGGAACACCAGGGCCGCAAGGTCTGGGCCTTCCTCGGCGATGGTGAAATGGATCAGCCCGAATCGTTGGCGGCGATCTCGCTGGCCGGCCGCGAGCGCCTGGACAACCTGGTGTTCGTGGTCAACTGCAACCTGCAGCGCCTGGACGGCCCGGTGCGTGGCAACGCCAAGGTCATCCAGGAACTGGAAGGCACCTTCCGCGCCGCCGGCTGGAACGTGATCAAGCTGATCTGGGGTGGCGGCTGGGATGACCTGCTGGCCCGCGACCACAGTGGCCTGCTGCGCCAGCGCATGATGGAATGCGTGGACGGCGACTACCAGACCTTCAAGTCGCAGAGCGGCGCCTACGTGCGCGAGCACTTCTTCGGCCGTTATCCGCAACTGCTGGAGCTGGTCGCGCACCTCAGCGACGACGACATCTGGGCACTGGCACGCGGCGGCCACGATCCGCAGAAGGTGTATGCCGCCTACCAGCAGGCGGTGAACACCTGCGGCCGGCCGACCGTAGTACTGGCCAAGACCGTGAAGGGCTTTGGCATGGGCGAGGCGGGCGAAGGACAGAACATCAACCATCAGCTGAAGAAGATGAGCGCCGATGCAGTGCGCGCGTTCCGCGATCGCTTCGACCTGCCAGTCAGCGATGAACAGCTGGAGGAAATGCCATACCTGCGTCCGCAGCCGGGCAGCGCCGAGGCGACCTACTTCGCCGAGCGCCGCCGCATCCAGGGTGGACAGCTGCCCGCGCGCCTGGCCAGGGTCGATCCACTGCCGCTGCCGCCCTTGTCCAGCTTCAACACGCAGCTGCAGGGCAGCGGCGATCGCGGCCAGTCCACCACCATGGGCTTCGTTCGCATCCTCACCACCCTGCTCAAGGACCCGGAGCTGGGCCAGCGGGTGATCCCGATCGTACCGGACGAGTCGCGCACCTTCGGCATGGAGGGCCTGTTCCGCCAGATCGGCATCCACTCCTACCTCGGCCAGTTGTATACCCCGCAGGATGCTGGCCAGCTGAGTTACTACAAGGAGGCCAAGGACGGCCAGATCCTGCAGGAAGGCATCAACGAATCCGGCGCGATCTGCTCATGGATCGCGGCCGGCACCGCCTACAGCAACCACGGCCTGGCCACGATCCCGTTCTACATCTTCTATTCGATGTTCGGCCTGCAGCGCGTGGGTGACCTGGCCTGGGCTGCCGCCGATGCGCGCACCCGCGGTTTCCTGCTCGGCGCGACGTCCGGCCGTACCACGCTGATGGGCGAAGGCCTGCAGCATGACGACGGCCACAGCCATGTGCTGTCGTCGGTGATTCCCAGCTGCGTGTCCTACGACCCGACCTACAACTTCGAACTGGCGGTGATCATCCACGACGGTCTGCGCCGGATGTACGTGGACCAGCAGGACATCTACTACTACATCACCCTGCTCAACGAGAACTACCCGCACCCCGCCCTGCCCGAGGGCGCCGAGGCCGGCATCCTGAAGGGCCTGTACCTGCTGCATCCTCTCGCCGCCGACGTCACCCGCCCACGCGTGCAGCTGATGGGCAGCGGTGCGATCCTGCGTGAGGTACAGGCGGCGGCCGAGCTGCTGCAGCAGGACTTCGGCATCGCCAGCGAGGTGTGGAGCGCCACCAGCCTGACCGAACTGCGCCGCGATGGGCTAGCCGCCGAGCGCTGGAACCTGCTGCATCCGGCAGAGGAACCCCGCGTACCGTACGTGCAGCAGTGCCTGCATGGCCACGACGGCCCGGTGGTGGTGGCGACCGACTACATGAAGATCGTCGCTGACCAGATCCGTCCCTTCGTCGGCGACCGTCGTTTCATCGCACTTGGCACCGACGGCTTCGGCCGCTCGGATACACGCGAATCGCTGCGCGCCTTCTTCGAGGTGGACCGCCACTTCATCGTGCTGGCCGCACTGAAGGCACTGGCCGACGAAGGTCGCATCGAGCGCTCGCGGATGCAGTACGCGATCGACAGGTACGGCATCGACACCGGCAAACAGGATCCGTCCGCCGTATAAGGCCACGGCCCCCTGCCTGCGGATCAACGATCCGCGGGCGCGGTGCCGGCGGCGCTAGGGCATGCGCTTGAACAGATTGGTCTGCAGGATCGGCGTTCCGTCGTGGCTGTAGAACGCCTTGGTTTCGGTCAGTGTCGAATGGTCGGCGGCCACGGTGTAGATACGCGTCGACGCCGGCGCGCCATGGTCAACCAGCTGCATCACCAGCGTATTGGGAGCGGGCAGCTTCAGGTTGGCCCTGTCGGCGCCATAGCTGCCCGACAGCGGACCCGGCGTGCCATCCAGGGCCAGCGTGCCATTGGATGTCATGGTCTTGCCATCGTGCAGCACGATGTCCACGTGCGAACTCCAGCGGCCACCCCCGGCATCGCGGAACTCCAGCTCGACCCGTTGCGGGCGCTGCGCCTGCGGCAACGCCGAGGTTGCGATATCCAGCGCCCAGCGGCCCAGCAGCGGTGACGGTGTGGCATCGGCCGCCAGCAGCGGCCACGCCGGCAGCAACAATGCGGTCAACAACGCGACAGGCAACAGCTTCATACGATGCTCCGTTCGAGTGGAGAGGATGCGGCGGCGTGCGTCGTGGGTGCAGCGCACCGATGCTGCGCGCTGCTGGTACCGCTGGCAAGGGAAACGCCGCTGGCAGCACATTGCGCCGCAAAGACGTTACGTTATAACATTTCACTCCATCTTCACGGAGTATGTCATGCGTCGCCACCTGCTTGCCGCCGCCATCCTGCTGGTCGTCCACACCGCGTACGGTGCGGACGAGCCCACGCTGCCCACCCTGCAGGTCGAGGCGACGCAACCGTCCCGCATCGACAGCCGGGTCACCGTCGACAACAGCCTCGCCCAGAACCGCACCCTCGGCGGCATGCTCGAGCACGTGTCTGGTGTGCAGAACAGCGCCTTCGGACCCAACGCCGGCGCCCCGGTCATCCGCAGCCTCAGTGGCAACCGCGTGCAGATCCTGCAGGACGGCCAGTCCATCCTCGGCATGAACGCGATCAGCGGCGACATCAGCATTCCGTTCGATCCGCTGTTCGTACGCAGCGTCACCGTCAACAAGTCCTCCGACACCGTGCGCTACGGCGGCAATGCCATCGGCGGCAGCGTCGACATCGATTCGGGCCTGGTCTCGCGCACGATGGAGGACAAGGATCAATCGATGGAACTGGTCCTGCGCAAGGGCTTCAATGCGGCCGACGCGCAGGGCTTCCGCATGAATTTCAACAACCAGCGCAACATCTCCACCAACCTGCAGGTATCGCGGCAGCGGATCTCGCACTACGACATTCCCGGCAACAGCAAGGCCGGCGTCTGCAACACCCAACTGTTCCCGGCCACTGGCGGTGTCAACAGTGCGCTGGCTGACAGCTGCCAGAAGGAAGCTCGGGTCCAGCAGGTCTACAACAAGGCCTCGCAGCCCTACATCGACCAGTTCATGACCGAGAACCCGGATTGGGCCGACGGCGATTTCTCGTTCTATACCAACAACCCGACCTCGGTCTGGCAACGACGTACCTATGTGAATCCAGCCAACCCGGCCTATGTCGCGGGCACGTCCCCGTACGTGCAGAAGAAGATCAACAATGATGTGACGCCCGACTACCATCACCGCTTGGGCAACAGCTACTCGCGCAGTTCGCAGGTCGCGCTCGGTTCCACGTATTTCTTCGACCGCGGATACGTCGGCGTCAGCATCGACGCCAAGGACAGCGAGTACGGCGTGCCGGGCTTCTCGATGCAGAACCTGTCGTTCGGCTCGAGCCCTTCCGACGGCCTGCCGGTGGGCGTGGTGATCAAGCAGCAGCGCTATGCGCTGGAAGCGCTGCTGCGTGATCCGCTGCCGTACCTCGAACGTGCCGAGCTGCGCGTTTCAACGCTGGACAACACCTCGGGCGAGCGCCTGGGCGCTGCAAAGGCCAACGATTACGATTTCCAGAGCATGCAGGCCGAGCTGCTGCTGGCGCACAAGCGGCTGGGTCCGCTCAGTGGCCAGCTTGGCCTGAGTCATCAGTCGCGTGACGTCACCGGCAGTGGCGCGCAGCGCTACCTGCCCGACGTGGAAACCCGCAGCAATGCGGTATTCCTGAAGGAAACGCTGGACTTCGGCTGGGCCGCGCTCGATGCCGGTGTCCGCCACGAACGCGTCGACCACGCTCTGCAGCCCAGCCGCTTCAAGACCGCGCGCAACGCCGCCAACACGAAACTTGAGGACCGCGCCTACCGGCTCAACAGCTACAGCGTCGGTTCGTATGTCGAGCTGGGGCCGATGTTCGCCGCCAAGGTGCGCTATTCGTCCTCGCAACGCGCACCCGAGATCAATGAGCTGTACGCGAGCAACGCGCACTACTCGGTGATGACCCAGGAAGAAGGCAACCAGAACCTGGAACCGGAGCGCGCGAAGAACCTGGAGCTGACCGGGCTGTTCCATCTCGGCGGTTTCGAACTGTCGGCCACGGCCTATCGGATGCGCTACCAGAACTATCTCTACCTCGGCTATTCCGGCCTGCAGACTGCCAACCGCCTGCCACTGAAGTACTGGAAGCAGACCGACACCACGGTGAAGGGGTTTGAGATCGATGCTTCGCAGGCGCTTGACCTCGGCCGCTACGGCGCGTTGAACCTCTCCGCCTTCGCCGATCTGGTGAAGAACGAAGCGGACCATCCTGATTCGCTGCGCGCGCACAACGACGGCCAGTATCTGCCGAACATGCCGACCAACCGCTACGGCGCCAGCCTGCAGTGGCAGCGCGAAGGCTGGAAAGCGCAGCTGTCGAGCACCTACTACGACACCCAGAAATATCTCGGCCGCAATGTCAGCGAAGAAGTGCCGCTGGATGCCTTCAACCTGGTCGACCTGCAGGTCAGCCGTGCACTGCCGGTGCGTAATGCCCATATCGCCGGCGTGGAGGTATTCGTCAATGGCAGCAACCTGCTCAACCAGGAAGCGCGCCCGCACAACTCACCGCTGAAGTACATCGCACCGCTGCCGGGGCGTGGCTTCCAGGTTGGCGTAACCGTGAGGCTTTGAGCAACGCCTGAAAAGAAAAACGCCTGCAGATCGATGATCTGCAGGCGCTTCTTGTATCTGGCGGAGCGAGAGGGATTCGAACCCTCGATAGAGCTTTTGACCCTATACTCCCTTAGCAGGGGAGCCCCTTCAGCCGCTCGGGCATCGCTCCGGGGTTTTCTCCGCGTCTGGTGCGATGCACCTCAGCGGGGCGTGAATCATAACGTTAATCACGCGCGAAGGTAAAGCTTTATTCCGCAGAATTTTCACCACCGGTGCTGCCGGCTTCATCACCACGCTGGATGCGCTGGTAGATCTCTTCGCGATGCACAGCGACGTCCTTCGGCGCAGTGATGCCGATACGCACCTGGTTACCCTTGACGCCAAGCACGGTGACGCTCACCGAGTCACCGATCATCAGGGTTTCGCCGACGCGGCGAGTCAGGATCAACATTTTTGTAAGTCTCCATGGAACCGTGTGGAAGGGTATCCCCCACCGGCTTGACGCTCCGTCAAGAAGCGCGCCCACGACAAAGGGAAAAGATTCGCAATGTTACCGTCAGCCGTCCCGCTCCTACAAGGAGGGGGACGGCGGGGATTCATCACAGGCGGGGGCTGACCCATTCGACGACCGCAGCCAGCGCGGTGGCAAGGGCGGGCCCGTCCTCGCCACCACCCTGGGCGAGGTCCGGGCGTCCGCCGCCCTTGCCCCCGATCTGACCGGCGATATGGGACAACAGTTCCCCGGCCTTGACCTTGCCCATTGCACTGCCGTTCACGCCCGCGACCAGGGCTGCCTTGCCGTCCTGGGTGCCTGCCAGCACGATCACAGCGTTGCCCAGCTGCTGCTTCAGGCGGTCCATGGCGTCACGCAGGGCCTTGGCATCGAAGCCTTCCAGCCGCACGGCCAGGACCTTCACGCCAGCCACCTCGACGGCCTGGCTGGACAGGTCCGCGGTGGCGCCGGCGGCGACCTTGGCCTTCACGGCCTCCAGCTCGCGCTCCAGCTGCTTCTGGCGCTGGCCAAGGGCGCGGATCTTCTCGACCACATCGGCAGCGCTGCCGCCCAGCAGCTCGGCGGCTTCGGCCAGGCGGGCCTCTTCGGCATCCACGTAGTCCAGCGCGCCCTGGCCGGTGACGGCCTCGATCCGGCGCACGCCTGCCGAGACACCACCTTCGGAGGTGATCTTGAACAGGCCGATGTCGCCGGTACGGTTGACGTGGGTGCCACCGCACAGCTCGGTGGAGTAGTCACCCATCTTCAGCACGCGCACATGCTCGCCGTACTTTTCGCCGAACAGGGCCATGGCACCGAAGTCCAGCGCCTCCTGCATGCCCATGTTGTGCACTTCGGCAGCGTTGTTGGCTCGCACCTGCTGGTTGACCTTGCGCTCGATCACCGCCAGCTCTTCCGCGCTGATCGGCTGGAAGTGCGAGAAGTCGAAACGCAGGCGGTCCGGCGCCACCAGCGAGCCCTTCTGCTGCACGTGGGTGCCCAGCACTTCGCGCAGGGCGGCATGCAGCAGGTGGGTGGCCGAGTGGTTGAGGATGGTGGCACCGCGGCGCTCACCGTCGACCTGGCCGGCCAGCACGTCGCCGACCTTCAGGCTGCCTTCGGCCAGCGTGCCGACATGACCGTGGAACTGGCCTGCGAACTTCTGGGTGTCTTCCACGACCAGGCGCACGCCGTTGCCGGTGAGCACGCCGGTATCGCCGACCTGGCCGCCGGATTCGGCGTAGAACGGCGTCTGGTTGGTGATCACGATGACCGCGTCGCCGGCATCAGCCGCCTGCACCGGACGACCGTCCTTGAGCACGGCCAGTACAGTCAGGCCATCGGCCTGCAGACGGTCATAGCCCAGGAACCGGGTCGGGCTCAGGGTCGCCACCAGTTCGGCCGGAAGCGTCACGCCGCCACCGAACTTGCCGGCGGCACGGCCAGTCTCGCGCTGCTCCTTCATGGCGGCGTCGAAGCCGTCGATATCCACGGTCAGATTGCGCTCGCGGGCGATGTCCTGGGTCAGATCCAACGGGAAGCCGTAGGTGTCATACAGGCGGAAAGCGTCAACACCGGGGATCACGCCGTTGCTCACCTTCGCGGCAACGTCGTCGAAGATCTTCATGCCCGAATCCAGCGTCTGCGCGAAACGCTCTTCTTCGGCCTGCAGTGCACGCAGCACGGTATCGCGCTGGGCCGGCAGTTCCGGGTAGGCCTCGCCCATCTGCTCGACCAGGGTCGGCACCAGCTTGCTGAAGAACGGCTGGCGCACGCCCAGCATCCAGCCATGGCGCAGGGCGCGGCGGATGATCCGGCGCAGCACGTAGCCGCGGCCCTCATTGGACGGCAGCACGCCATCGACGATCAGGAACGAACAGGCACGGATGTGATCGGCGATCACGCGCAACGACTTGTTCTCCAGGTCGGCCATGCCGGTCAGCTCGGAGGCCTTGCGGATCAGCGCCTGGAACAGGTCGATCTCATAGTTGGTATGCACGTGCTGCAGGATCGCCGCCAGGCGCTCCAGGCCCATGCCCGTGTCCACGCACGGAGCCGGCAGCGGCATCAGCGTGCCGTCGGGCTGGCGATCGAACTGCATGAAGACCAGGTTCCAGATTTCGATGAAACGGTCGCCGTCTTCGTCCGGGGAGCCCGGGGGGCCGCCGGCGATATGGTCGCCGTGGTCATAGAAGATTTCCGTGCACGGGCCGCAGGGACCGGTATCGGCCATCTGCCAGAAATTGTCCGAAGCGAACGGTGCACCCTTGTTGTCGCCGATGCGCACGATGCGCTCTTCGGGGATACCGATCATGTCGCGCCACAGCGCGTAAGCCTCGTCGTCGGTCTGGTACACGGTCACCAGCAGGCGCTCGGCCGGCAGCTTCCAGACCTGGGTCAGCAGCTCCCACGCCCAGGCGATCGCGTCCTTCTTGAAGTAGTCACCGAAGGACCAGTTGCCCAGCATTTCGAAGAAGGTGTGGTGACGGGCGGTGTAACCCACCTGGTCCAGGTCGTTGTGCTTGCCGCCGGCACGCAGGCAGCGCTGCACGTCGGCCGCGCGCACGTAGCTGCGCTTTTCCGCGCCGAGGAACACGTCCTTGAACTGCACCATGCCGGAGTTGGTGAACAGCAGGGTCGGATCGTTGCCAGGCACCAGCGGTGCCGACGGCACGATGGTGTGGCCTTTGCCCTTGAAGAATTCAAGGAAGTCGCTGCGGATCTGGGAGGTGGTGAATTTGGCGGATGCGTTCATGGGGGCTGGCAGTCTGCGGGCCGGGGCCCGCGCCACCGGCCGCAATGGCCGGGGTCATGACGGACCGCCGAAACCTCAAAGGGTATCAGGCCCGACGCCGCCAGTCTCAGTCATCCGGGTCGTAGCGGGTCGCGCGGCGGATGCTGTCGCCGTCAAAGCCCCGCCGCGCCAACAGATCGGCCGCTTTGCGGCGCTGTTGCAGGTCCTGCGGCCCGGCCTCGCCGAAGCGGCGGCGGACCAGATCCCGGGCATTGTCCGTCCAGTCCCCTTCGAAGGTATCCATGGCAGCGGCAATCTGCTCACTGTCCAATCCATGCGTACCCAGTTCGGCACGTACATGGATGGGCCCGTAACCGGTATTGGCCCGCATGCGCACCAGATTCTCGGCAAAACGGGTGTCGTCCTGCCAACCGGCTTCGGTCAGCTTGTCCACCGCGGCCTGTGCCGCCTCACCTTCAATACCGCGGGAGGTCAGCTTACGGGTCAGCTCCTTGCGCGAATGTTCGCGCCGCACCAGCAGCCCCAAGGCGCGCTGGACGGGCGTCTGTTCACGTACACGGCGCTTGCGGCCGGGCGTCGGAGCGTCGGAATCGTGCATGCTCGCCTTCAATCAAATGCGCCGTCCATGGCGCGTCCCCCGTCGGGGAAAACGAATCTGCAGGACAGGGCGGCGTCACTGACGGCGCCACCCTGCCCCACAGCAAGCTCTTACTCGTCGTCGCCTTCGTCGTCGCCTTCCTCACGGGTGGCTTCGGTCGGCTGGAACTTCTCACGCAGCTCGGCTTCGAGCTTGGCAGCAACCTGGGGGTTGTCGCGCAGATAGCCACGAGCGTTGTCCTTGCCCTGGCCGATACGCTCTTCGCCGTAGCTGTACCAGGCGCCGGCCTTCTCGACCAGCTTGGCCTCCACGCCCATGTCGATCAGTTCGCCTTCGCGGCTGATGCCCTCGCCGTACAGAATCTCGGTGATGACCTGCTTGAACGGCGGCGCCAGCTTGTTCTTGACGACCTTGATCTTGGTCTGGTTGCCGATGATCTCGTCACCCTTCTTGATCGCGCCGATACGGCGGATGTCCAGGCGCACCGAGGCGTAGAACTTCAGCGCATTGCCGCCGGTGGTCACTTCCGGGCTCTGGCCCGGCATCATCACACCGATCTTCATGCGCAGCTGGTTGATGAACACCACCAGCGTGTTGGAACGCTTGATGTTGCCGGTCAGCTTACGCAGCGCCTGGCTCATCAGACGAGCCTGCAGGCCGGGAAGCTGGTCACCCATCTCGCCTTCGATTTCAGCCTTCGGGGTCAGTGCGGCCACCGAATCGACCACCAGGATGTCCACCGAACCGGAACGGACCAGCATGTCGGCGATTTCCAGCGCCTGCTCACCGGTATCCGGCTGCGACAGCAGCAGATCGTCAACGTTCACGCCCAGCTTGCCGGCGTAGATCGGGTCCAGTGCATGCTCGGCGTCGATGAAGGCTGCGGTGCCACCCAGCTTCTGGCATTCGGCGATGGCCTGCAGGGTCAAGGTGGTCTTGCCCGAGGATTCCGGGCCGTAGATCTCCACCACGCGGCCCTTGGGCAGGCCCCCGATGCCCAATGCGATGTCGAGCATCAGAGAACCGGTCGGGATCGCCTCGACAGGCTCGACCACGCGGTCGCCCATGCGCATCACCGAACCCTTGCCGAACTGCTTTTCGATCTGGCCCAGAGCTGCAGCGAGGGCGCGCTTCTTGTTCTCGTCCATCGGATTGGTCCTTGCAGAGGTCACGTCGTTGGAGGTGCTGTCTTTGGAAGTCTTCTTGGCCATGGGTTCACTTTAAGGCTGGCGTATCGCACAGGCTGAGATTCTGCCCGGCGTTCGGAAAAAAATTATCGGACATCCGTACCAACCTCAGCAGAACCAGAGAATCGCCACAAAAGACCGCGGGAACTACAGGGTGAATCGATCACCGATTCGGGCGAAGCAGGCCACAGTAGAGGCCTTCGATCGAGAAATCCTGGTCTGGCAGGACATCGATCGGCTTGTAATCAGGGTTGCGCGGGAGCAGGCGGATACGATCCTTGGCGATCTTCAGCAGCTTGACGGTGATCTCGTCGTCGATGCGCGCGACCACGATCTGCCCGGAATGGGCATCACGGGTGCGATGTACACCAATCAGGTCACCGTCGAAGATGCCCTCGTCGATCATCGAGTCGCCCTGCACCTTCAGCAGGTAATCCGGTGCCGGCGAGAAGAACACCCGGTCCAGCACCACGAAATCATCCGAGCCGATGTCGGCGCCGATGGGCAGGCCTGCCGCGACCCGACCCAGGATCGGCAGCCGCAGGACACTGTCGGGCAGGCCCGGTTCGGCCAGCTTTTCCACCGATGGCGCCTGCACAAGCCGGATGCCGCGGGCCTGGCCGGGAATGCGACGGATCGCCCCAGCCTGCTCCAATGCCTCCAGGTGGTACTGCGCCGCACGTACGCCCTTGAAGCCGAAGGCACGTGCGATTTCAGTCTGCGACGGCGGTGCGCCTTCGCTCTCGATACGCTCGGCGATCAACTGCAGGATCGCCTGCTGGGTGTCGGTCAGGTCCATGGTTAGTAGTATTACTACTAACATCTGGATCTGCAAGTGCCGGCGCCGGCAACGGCAACATCCGCAGTGCCGGGCCATGCTCGGCAATCGTCGCCGGGCAGGTCCCGGCGCTACCAGAATCGCTGCGCTAGGTGTGCTTGCCGCTGCGCCAGATCGAAAACAGGATCCACACGCCACAGAAGCCGGCGCCGATGAAACCGCAGACGCCCAGCGCCAGCAGCCATCGGCTGGAGACCCCGCCTACGCTGTGCATCACGATCGACGAGCCGATGATCAGCGCGGCGGTCACGATGCCCATGACCAGGCGATTGGCGGCGCGATTGACCTGATCGCCAAAGCCCTGCAACGCGCTGGTTTCCACCTTCAGCTGCAGCCGCCCGCGGCGAGCGGCCTGCACCAGCTTGCGCAGATCACGCGGCAGTTCGCCTGCGAAATCGACCAGGCCCAGCAGGCTGCGCCGGCCGCGTTTGAGCAGTGCCCGCGGCGCGTAACGCTGCAGCACCACCCGCTCCAGGAACGGGCGTGCGGCACTGGCCATGTCGAAATCCGGGTCCAGCTGCCGACCCATGCCCTCCAGGGTAAGGAACGCCTTGATCATCAAGGCCAGGTCCGCCGGCAGGGTCAGGCTGTAGCTGCGCAGCAGCTGGGTGATGTCGCCCAGCATCAGGCCGATGCGCAGGTCTTTCAGCGGCACGCCCCGGTACTGATCGACGAACTGGCTGATGTCGTGCTGCAGGCGGTTCTCGTCCACCTCGACACCACCGGCCCAGTCCAACAGCACATCGGCCACTCCCTGCGGGTCCTGTTCGACCAGGCCGTGCAGCAGCTGTGCTACCTGGAAACGACGCATTTCCGACAGCGCACCGACCATGCCGAAGTCAATCACGCCGATACGGCCATCACGCAGATAGATGATGTTGCCGGGGTGCGGGTCGGCATGGAAGCTGCCGTCCTCCAGCACCATCTTCAGCACGATGTCGGCACCCCGTCGCGCCAGTTCACGACGGTCGAGGCCAGCGGCATCGACACCGGCCAGATCGCGCCCGGCAATGCCGTCCACGAAGTCCTGCACGTTCAGGCTCTCGCAGGTCCACTGCCAGTGCACGGCCGGGATCAGGATGTCGTCACGCCCCTCGAAATTGCGCGCGATGCGCTCGGCATTGCGGCACTCGGCGGCGAAATCGAGCTCGCGACGCAGCGATACCGTGAACTGCTGCACCACTTCGGCGGGGCGATAGCGGCGCAGATCCGGCAGGCGGGCCTCCACGATCTCGGCCAACCGCGCCAGCAGGCGCAGGTCGGCTTCAACCACGTCACGGATGCCGGGGCGACGTACCTTCAGCACCACCTCCCGTCCATCATGCAAGCGGGCACGATGGGCCTGCGCCAACGACGCAGCCGCCATCGGGGTTTCATCCAGGAAGGCGAACACCTGCGAGGGCAACGCCCCCAGGTCGCTTTCCAGCTGTTCGCGGATCTTCTCGTACGGCAGCGCTGGCACTGCGTTCTGAAGTTCGGACAGTTCGGCAATCCACTCCGGCGACAGCAGGTCGACACGGGTCGCCAGCACCTGGCCAAGCTTCACGAAGGTGGGGCCGAGGTCCTGCAGGGCACTGCGCACGCGTACCGGCGCGGTCATCCGCAGCATTTCCTGCCGCTCTTCGTTCCAGTGCAGCAGGCGGCCGGCGCGCTCAAGCACGGTGGCGAGGCCGATGCGGCGGACCACGTCGCCGAAGCCGTAGCGGATCAGGACAGCGGCGATTTCCTGCAGCCGGCCGAGGTCACGGACGGTGCCCAGCGTCTCCCACATCGTTGCCTACTCCGGTTGGTCGCCGGGGCAGCATGTCACAGCTGGGCATCGATACCGCGCAATGCCGCCGCCACGGTTTGCCGGCGGATGGCTTCGCGGTCGCCATCGAACTGGAACAATTCAGCACGGGCATAGCCGCCACGGCGTTTCCAGCCGACCCAGACACTGCCGACCGGCTTGTCCGGGCTGCCGCCGCCGGGACCGGCGATACCGGTCACTGCCACGGCGATGCCAGCACCGGAGTTGACCAGCGCACCGGATACCATCTCCAGCACGGTTTCGCGGCTGACCGCGCCGTACTGTTCCAGCGTCTGCGCACGCACGCCCAGCAGGCGCTGCTTGGCCTCGTAGCTGTAGACCACCATGCCGCAGTCGAAGAATGCCGAGGAACCGGCGATATCGGTCATGCACTTGGCGATCCACCCACCACTGCAGCTCTCAGCGGTTACCAGCTGCAGCGATGCCTGCTGCAGGCGCTGGCCCAGTGCGGAGGCCTGGGCGTGGAGATCGGCGTCGGTCGGAAAGGACATCGGAATCGCGGTGGGGGAAGAACCTGCACGTTGTACCGCAGTTGACCGGTCGTGTCGCGCTTGCGCCGGGTGCGGCCCGGCGCAGGCTCACCACTCCGGCAGCTTCTCCGGCAACAGTGCGCGGATCGGATCGCCGTCAACGCCGGCTGCGAGCTTCTCGGCCTCGGCGATCGGAAGATCGACCTGCAACAGCCAGCCTTCCTCGTCGGTCTGCTCACTGCGAACCACTTCCAGCTGGTGCAGGCGCGCGCGCAGCCGGCCGGCACTGGGCGGCAGGCGCAGTTCGCCGGTGACGTGCTGCAGGCCCAACCGCTTGCCGAGCACGGCCTGAAGCAGTTCCATGCCCTGCCCGTCGCGTGCGGAAATCCACACCCGCTCGCGCCGCGATTCATCGGGCACGCCATCCTGGCCATCGTGGCGCACGTCGGCGCCGTCGATGCGATCGATCTTGTTGAACACCAGCAGCTGCGGCAGGTCGCCGGCACCCACAGCGGTCAGCACCTCGTCCACCTGGGCAATGCGCTCCTCACGGTGCGGATCGGCCGCATCGACCACGTGCAGCAGGAAATCGGCTTCGCGCGCTTCAGACAGCGTCGAGCGGAAGGCCGCGACAAGGTCATGCGGCAGGTCGCGCACGAATCCCACGGTATCGGCCAGCACCACGTTGCCGCCAGGCACGGCGATGCGGCGCACCGTCGGGTCCAGGGTGGCAAACAGCTGGTCGGCCGCATAGGCTTCGGCGCCCGTCATCGCGTTGAACAGCGTCGACTTGCCGGCATTGGTGTATCCCACCAGCGCGACACGCGGCAACTCGCTGCGCACGCGCGCGCGACGCATCTGGGTGCGCTGCACCTCAACCTTTTCCAGCCGCTTCTGCAGCTGCTCTACCCGCTTCTGCAGCAGGCGGCGATCGGTTTCCAGCTGGGTTTCACCCGGGCCGCGCAGGCCGATCGAACCACCGCGCTGGCGCTCCAGGTGGGTCCAACCGCGCACAAGGCGCGTCGCCAGGTGGCGCAACTGGGCCAGCTCGACCTGCAGCTTGCCTTCATGGCTGTGCGCACGCTGGGCGAAGATGTCCAGGATCAGCCCGGTACGGTCGATCACCCGGCGCTCCAGGAAACGTTCCAGATTGCGTTCCTGGCCCGGGCTCAGCGCGTGGTTGACCAGGATCAGGTCGGCACCACTGGCGTCAGCCGCTGCCTTGATCTCATCCAGCTTGCCGCTACCGATCAGGGTTGACGGGTTGGGACGGTCCAGGCGCGCGGTGATGGTCGCAGCAATGCTGGCCCCTGCCGAGCGGGCCAGATCACCGAACTCTTCCAGCACATCTTCTTCCAGTTTGCCGAAATGCGGCTGGATCAGCAGGGCATGTTCGCCCTTTTTTGAACGGTCAAACATTCACCGCTCCAGAATTACTCGTCTGCTTCATCACCCGCCTGACCATCCTCACCTGATTGCACATAGCCACCACCCGGCCCGACCTTCACGTTGCGCGCCGGCACCACGGTGGAAATGGCGTGCTTGTAGACCATCTGGCTGACGGTATTGCGCAGCAGCACCACGAATTGATCGAACGACTCGATCGTGCCCTGCAGCTTGATCCCGTTGACCAGGTACACCGAAACCGGCACGCGTTCGCGCCGCAGTGCGTTCAGGAAAGGATCCTGCAGCGATTGCCCCTTGGACATTGCACACTCCTGTTTATTGTTCTTATTGGTAACCGGCGGTTGCCACGGCCCCCGAGCCGCTTGCCGGCCCATGATGGTACACGGCCAGCATCGGTTCAGCGTGCAACGAAAGTCGACACCGCAGCAGCCAGGCGCTCATGGTCGATATGGGGGTCGAACCAGCGCGCATCAAGCTCGCCGCGCAGCCAGGTCAGCTGGCGCTTGGCCAGCTGGCGGGTGGCGAAGATCGCCTTGTCACGGAAACGCGCCGCGTCCCCTTCGCCGTCCAGGTATTCCCAGGCCTGGCGATAACCCACCGCACGCACCGCCGGCAGGTCCAACGGCGCGGCCACGGCGGCCATTTCCGGCAATGCGCGCAGGCCACGCACCTCATCGAGGAAGCCATGGGACAGCATGAGGTCGAAACGGGCTTCAATGCGCTGGTGCAGCACCGCCCGGTCGCGGGGGGCCAGGATCAGCTTCAGCGTACGCACCGGCAGCGGGGCCACGCCTGGCCGGCGCTGCCATTCACTGATCGGTGTGCCGGTCAGGCGGTAGACCTCCAGCGCCCGCTGGATCCGCTGCGGGTCGGTGGCATGGATGCGTGCCGCAGCAGCTGGATCCACCATGGCCAGCTCGGCATGCAGCGCTCCCCAGCCACGCTCGGCGGCCTCGGCGGTCAGCACTGCGCGCATGCCCGGGTCGGCTTCCGGCATCGGCGACAGGCCCTGCAGCAAGGCCCGGAAATACAGGCCGGTGCCGCCTGCCAGGATCGGCGTCTTGCCACGCGCCACGATATCGGCCACTACGCGCCCGGCGTCGGCGGCAAACTCGGCTGCCGAATAGGTCTGCCAGGGATCACGCAGATCCAGCAGGTGGTGCTCCGCCTGGGCGCGCTCGGTCGCATCGGGCTTGGCTGAGCCGATATCCAGTCCGCGATAGACCAGCGCCGAGTCGACACTGACGATTTCGCCATTGAGTTGCCGTGCCAGCGCGATCGCCGTGGCCGTCTTGCCACTGGCGGTCGGTCCCATCACGGCGATCGCCAGCGGACGCCCGTCGATTGCCATCAGTCTTCGTCCGGCCAGCGGATCGAAGGCTTGGCATCCACCCGCACCGCAGGTACTTCATCGACCGCCTGCCACACCTTCAGCGCATCGACCGTTGCGGCAACGTCGTGCACGCGCACGATGCGTGCGCCACGCTGCACGGCGATGAGGTGTGCGGCCACCGAGGCAGCCACGCGCTCTGCCGGCGCCGCGCGCCCGGTCAACTCGCCGAGGCTGCGCTTGCGCGACAGGCCGGCCAGCATCGGCACGCCCAGTTCCAGGAAGCGCTCGGAACGGGCCAGCAGCGTCATGTTGTGCGCCGTGGTCTTGCCGAACCCGAAGCCGAGGTCGATCAGCAGGTTCTTCTTCGCGATTCCCGCCATCTCCGCAGCGAACAGACGCTGCACCAGGAACCGGTGTACATCGGCGACCACATCGTCGTAGTGCGGATCGGCCTGCATGTCGCCCGGCTCACCCTGCATGTGCATCAGCACCACCGGCACACCGGTGTCGGCAGCGGCCTCCAGTGCACCGTCCTGGCGCAGGCCGAAAATGTCGTTGATCATGCCGGCACCGGCCGCTACGGCCGCGCGCATCACCTCCGGCTTGAAGGTATCGATGCTGATCGGCACCGACGTGCTGGCAGCCAGCTGCTCGATGACCGGCAGCACACGGCGCAGTTCCTCTTCGATCGACACCGGTGCCGCGCCAGGCCGGGTGGATTCACCCCCGATATCAAGCACGTCGGCGCCCTCTTCCACCAGCTTCAGGCCGTGGGCGACCGCCGCATCGGTGGTGTCGTGGGCACCGCCATCGGAAAACGAATCCGGGGTGACATTGACGATGCCCATGACCCGGGCACGGTCCAGGCGCAGGATGCGGCCGGCGCAGTCGAGCTGGGGGGAGAGATCGAACATGGGCATTCCTGCGGGCAACGGCGCTTAGTTTAGTTCGGCAGGGCTGCGCCCTGCACCCGCCGAAGCCACGTCCACGTCAACGTCAGAAGCGGGCTTTCCGTGGGTTGGCGGGGTGGGTCCGGTTGCGGGGGACGCCGTAAACCCATCCATGGGGGCTTAGCCGCGGCATCCATGCCGCGGATACCCCCGCAACCGGACCCACTCCGCCTTCGACAGTTCGTCGCGAGCTGTCGGATCTGACCCAGATCTATTTCGACATCTGACAGATGTGTCGACCAAGGTCGACACCTACCAACAGCACACGGAATCTGTCAGAGGTGGGCCGGTGTGGGTGGGCAGGACCGCAGGCGCCATGGATGGCGCCTACGAGCCCCCAGGGATGGGTTTACGGCGTGTCCTGCCCACCCACACCGCCCCGCCAACCCACGGAAAGCCCGCTTCTGACGTTGACGTTGACGTTGCCTCGGCAGGTGCAGGGCGCAGCCCTGCCGAAAACCCCTTACCGCTGCCGGCGGCGCTTCCGGTCCACGTACAGGGTCTTGATGATGCTCAGCAGGATGCCCACCGCGATGCCGACGCCGCAGCCCAGCAGCAGGTTGTCCACGGTCAGGCCGACGGCGACGCCGACCACGGTGGCAATGACCATTTCAGCGGTGTGGGAAATCGGTTGCGGCGGGGGGATGGACATGCGGGCTCCAGCAGAAGGCTGACGTCAGGGTGGGCCAGGGCCCGGAAACAACGAAGCCGGGTTGCCCCGGCCTCGTCTGATGATGCGTGCAGCAGACCGTCAGTGCGACTCGGCCGGACCTGCGATCGGCGGCAACGGACGGGCGTCGCCGCCCTTGTCGTTGTTGCCACCGTCCTTGTTGGACTTGTTCCAGCCCATCGGCGGCGGCGGGTCGCGGCCCTCCATGACGGCGTCGATCTGCGGCGCATCGATGGTTTCGTACTGCAGCAGCAGCTGCGACATGGTGTGCAGCTTGTCCAGGTTGGCCGTCATCAGCTCGGTGGTACGCGCGTAGGCCTCGTCGAGGATGTTGCGCACTTCCTCGTCGATGCGGCGCGCGGTGTCGTTGGACACGCTCTTGTGCTGGGTGACCGAACGGCCCAGGAACACCTCGTCATCCTCTTCGCCATAGGCGATCGGGCCGAGCTGGTCGGACAGGCCCCACTTGGTGACCATGTTGCGGGCCATCTTGGTGGCACGTTCGATATCGTTGGAAGCGCCGGTGGTGACCTTGTCGGCACCGAAGATCAGCTCTTCGGCGACGCGACCGCCGTACAGCGAGCACAGCTGCGACTTGATCGCCACGCGGTTCATCGAGTACTTGTCGCCTTCCGGCAGGTACATGGTCACACCCAGCGCACGGCCGCGCGGAATGATGGTGACCTTGTAGACCGGGTCATGCTCGGGCACCAGGCGTCCCACGATGGCATGGCCGGCTTCGTGGTAGGCGGTGAGGGTCTTCTCCTCCTCGCTCATGGCCATCGAACGGCGCTCGGCACCCATCAGGATCTTGTCGCGGGCACGGTCGAAGTGATCCATGCGGACCTCCTTCTCGTTACCGCGTGCGGCGAACAGGGCCGCCTCGTTGCAGAGGTTGGCCAGGTCGGCACCGGAGAAGCCCGGGGTACCACGCGCGATCACCATCGGCTCGACATCGTCGGCCAGCGGCAGCTTGCGCATGTGCACCTTCAGGATGTGCTCGCGACCCTTGACGTCCGGCAGGCCAACCACGACCTGGCGGTCGAAACGGCCCGGGCGCAGCAGCGCCGGATCCAGCACGTCCGGACGGTTGGTCGCGGCGATGACGATCACGCCTTCGCCACCCTCGAAACCGTCCATCTCGACCAGCAGCTGGTTCAGGGTCTGCTCGCGCTCGTCATGACCGCCACCCAGGCCGGCACCACGGTGACGACCGACGGCGTCGATTTCGTCGATGAAGATGATGCACGGCGCGTGCTTCTTGGCCTGCTCGAACATGTCGCGGACGCGGCTGGCGCCGACGCCGACGAACATTTCGACGAAGTCAGAGCCGGAGATCGAGAAGAACGGCACCTTGGCTTCGCCGGCGATGGCCTTGGCCAGCAGCGTCTTGCCGGTACCCGGCGGGCCGACCATCAGCACGCCGCGCGGAATCTTGCCGCCCAGTTTGGTGAACTTGGAGGGGTCACGCAGGAAATCGACCAGCTCGCCGACTTCTTCCTTGGCCTCGTCGCAGCCGGCCACATCGGCAAAGGTGACCTTGATCTGGTCCTCGCCCTGCAGCTTGGCCCGCGACTTGCCGAAGGACATCGCGCCCTTGGCACCGCCGCCACCGCCCTGCATCTGGCGCATGATGAACAGCCAGAAGCCGATGATCAGGATGACCGGCAGGAAGTTCATCAGGATCGCGCCCAGGGAGATGCCGCTGGACGGCTCTTCCTGAACGATTTCCACATTCTTGGTGCGCAGCACGTTGATCAGGTCGCGATCGAACGGCGCGGTGATGGTGGACGATTGCCCACCGCGGGTGGTGTAGGTGATCTGGCTGGTACCACCGCGCGTATCGCCGCCGAAGGCGACCTTCTGCACGTTGCCGGTGTCCACCTGGTCCAGGAACTGCGAGTACGACGCGCCCTGCGCGCCGGCCCCGGAGGTCTTGGGCGAGAAGCTCTGGAAGACCACCATCAGCACGACGGCGACGACCACCCATAGCAGGAGGTTCTTGGTCAAGTCGTTCATCCTCATTGGCTCCGGTGTTCCTCTCAGTGCGGTGTTGCGTTGGGGTCGAGCTTACGTTGCGAGCTTACTTCATGTGGGCGCGTTTTCCCTGACCCAAGGCGTACACCTCGGACGAGCGCTTGCGGGAGGCTTCCGGCTTGCGGATGGAGACCTTCTCGTAACGACGGCGCATGTCGCGCACGTAGTCATCAAAGCCTTCGCCCTGGAACAGCTTGATCAGGAATGCCCCACCGGTCTTCAGGTGATTGTCGGCAAAATCCAGGGCCAGCTCCGCCAGGTGCATCATCCGCGGCTGGTCGACCGCGCCCACGCCACTTTTATTGGGGGCCATGTCCGACAGCACAAGGTCCACGCGCTGATCGCCGAGCATTCCCTCGAATTCAGATAGGACGGTTTCTTCCCTGAAGTCACCATGAAGGAACTCCACGCCGGCCAGCGGCGGCATCTCAAGGATGTCCAGGGCCAGCACGCGGCCGTTGTCGCCCATCTGTCTCCGGACCTGCTGAGACCAGCCGCCCGGCGCCGCGCCGAGGTCGACCACGACCATGCCAGGCTTCAGCAGCCGGTCACGTTCGAGCAGTTCTTCCAGCTTGTAAGCGGCGCGCGAGCGCATGCCTTCGGCCTGGGCCTTCTTCACGAAGGGATCGGAGAAGTGTTCCTTGAGCCAGCGCTGGCTGCTTTTGCTGCGGGTAGCCATTGTAAATAGGGGCTGATGGGGTCGCCATGATACCCTGATCGCCTCATTCAACCGTATTTTCTGCATGTCCACTGCCCTGACCTCTTCCCAGACCCGTTTCCTGCGCGGCCAAGCCCACGATCTGAAGGCGCTGCTGCAGACCGGCGGCAAGGGCGTCACCCCGGCCTTCCTGACCGAACTGAACGAAGTGCTGGAACGCCACGAACTGGTCAAGGTGAAGGTTGTTGCCGAAGACCGTGATGCCCGCGACGCACTGATCGCCGAGATCGTGCAGGCCACCGAAAGTGCACTGGTGCAGCGCATCGGCCACGTGGCCGTGCTGTATCGCCCGAGCAAGGAACACCGTCAGATCGTGCTGCCGCGCGGCTGACCGGCGACCGCCATGCAGCTGAACCACGAACTGCCCGACTACGCCTACAGCCTGCGCGCTGCCGACGGACGTTCGGCGCGGGTCAATGATCGCGTGCTAGGCAGCAGCTTCTTCCTCAGCCCGGACCAGCTGGTCGAACAGTGGCCGGTGACCGATGTGGCGGCGCTGCAGGTTGCCGATCTGGAACCGATCCTTGCGCTGAAACCGACGTTGATTCTGCTCGGCACCGGAGAACGCCAGACGTTCCCGCCGGCGGTAGTGATGGCGGCGTGCCTGTCACGCGGCATCGGCCTGGAAGTGATGAACAACCCGGCGGCGGCGCGCACCTTCAACATCCTTGCCGGCGAAGGCCGCAAGGTGGCGGCCGCGTTCATCCTGGAAGGTTGAGCCCGCCGGGCGTGGCCCGGCGCTACGGGTGAAGCACGCCGGGCATGGCCCGGCGCTACCGGTGATCCGCCGGGCGGATCACTTCGCCGGCAGGTACTGCTGCGGGTCGACCGGCTTGCCGTTGTAACGGATCTCGAAGTGGACCATGTCGCGGTTCGCACCGGTACGGCCCATCTCGGCGATCTGCTCGCCCGCCTTCACGCTCTGCCCTTCGTTGACCAGGCGCTTGCGGTTGTGGCCGTAAGCCGACAGCCACTGATCGCTGTGCTTGATGATGATCAACTCGCCATAGCCCACCAGGCCGGCACCGGAATACACCACCACGCCATTGGCGGTGGCCCTCACCGGCGCGCCGCTGGTACCGGCGATGTCCACGCCCTGCTTGGTTGCGTCACCAGCCACGTAGCGGCCGACCACCGCACCATCAGCCGGCCAGCGCCAGGCGATATTGCTCTTGACCGGACCCGCCGGGGCGGTGACCGGCGCAGTGCCGCCACCCGTAGTGCTGCCACCGGGGCGCGGGGCGGTTACCACCGTGGTCGGCGCACGTCCGCCGCCCGAACCTGCCGGATACAGGCGGATGACCTGCCCCGGGTAGATGGTGGACGGATTGTCCAGGCTGTTCCAGGCGATCAGATCGGCCGGGGTGATGTCGTGGATGCGGGCCAGCGCATAGATGGTGTCGCCCTTGCGCACGACAACCGTCTGCCCGGGTTTGGGAACCGAGGTCTTGGGCGTGCTTACACTGCCACCACCGCCGGGCCGGACCACGGTGGCAGTGCCACAGGCAGCCAGGGTGGATACCAGCAACGCCAATGCGCCGATGCGCATTCCCTTGCTCAGACGATCTGCACTCATGCGAACTTCGACCTCCATACAAGCCAGGCGATCAGCACCACCACCAACGTGGTGGCGATCCAGCCCAGCGGTTCAATCCATCGGCGCAGCGCAGCTTCAGCGCGCGCACCACCGATACGGATGACCGCGGCCAGCACGAACACGCGCTTGCCGCGGCCAATCAACATGCTCAACAGGTACTGCGGCATCGGCACGCCGACGATACCCGATGCCCACGTGAAGACCTTCATCGGGATCGGCATGAAGCCGCCCAGCACCAGGAAGGTGAACACCGCCCACGGCGATTCGACCATCTTCGCCTGTACGGTAGCGATGCCCTGCTCGATCGCCGGCAGCATGCCAAGCGCCTCGAACACCGGCTTGACCAGTTCGAACGCGTAATGGCCCAACGCATAACCGAGTACCGCGCCCACCATCGAGCCGGCCAGGCTGAGAGTGGCGAACCACCAGCCGCGCTTGGGCTGGGCCACGCACATCGGCGCCAGCATCACTTCCGGCATGACCGGGAAGATGATGGCTTCGAAGAAGCTCAGTACCGTCAGATAGGTTGGCGCGCGTTCGTGCGCGGCCCACTTCATCGCCCGCTCGTACAGCGGCCCGAAAATCTTCATGCAACCCTGCTCCGTGGATTCAATCCAGCATGCCAGACAGCAACGGCACGAACGTGACCGGCGCCAACACGCTTTGTTCGATGCTGCCATCGGCATTGCGGTCGAGCTGCACCAGCGACTGTGCGCCCGGTCCACCGACCGGGGCGACCAGCCGGCCGCCTTCGGCAAGCTGCTCGACCAGGGCATCGACCAGCGCGGGCGCGGCAGCGGTGACCACGATGGCATCGAAGGGGCCATGCTCGGCCCAGCCGACGCGGCCATCGTCATGCTTGGTGCGGATGTTCATGCCAAGCGCTCGGAAACGCTTGCGCGCCTGGCGCAGCAGGTCACCAATGCGCTCGACGGTGTAGACCTCCAGGCCAAGCGCTGCGAGCACGGCAGCCTGGTACCCGGAACCGGTACCGACTTCCAGGACCCTTTTCGGCGCCACCTGCAGCACGGCCTCGGTCATCCGTGCCACCACCCAGGGCTGGGAAATGGTCTGGCCGTGGCCGATCGGCAGTGCGGTGTCTTCGTACGCGCGCGATGCCAGCGCCTCGTCGATGAACAGATGCCGCGGCACCACCCTGATCGCGTTCAGGGTCGACTCGTCGACGATGCCGGCCTCGCGCAAGCGGTCGACCAGGCGGTCGCGCACGCGCTGCGAGGTCATGCCGATGCCAACCGCTTCCGGCTGCAGGCGCAGGCGTGGGCTCATGCCGGCTGGTCCAGCGCGGCGGTAAGGCCACCCACCCAGCTGGCGACCTTCTCCAGCGCCTGGTAGCGGGTCAGGTCGACCTGGATCGGGGTGATCGAAATGTGGCCGGTACGCACCGCATGGAAATCAGTACCGGGGCCGGAGTCCTGCTCACGGCCGGCCGGACCGATCCAGTAGACCTCGTTGCCGCGTGGGTCTTTCTGCGCGATGCAGCCTTCGGCGCGGTGGCGGTTGCCCAAGCGGGTGACTTCGAAGCCCTTGACCTCGCCCCACGGCAGGTCCGGGACGTTGACGTTGAGGATGGTGTCGGCCGGCAACGGATCGGCTTTGAGCCGGGCCACGATCTCCACCGCGGCGCGCGCAGCCGTCTCGAAATGCTTCGGGTCGTGATTGCGGGTGACCAGCGATACAGCCACGGCCGGCAGGCCCAGGAAGCGACCTTCCATCGCCGCCGAAACGGTGCCGGAATAGATCACATCATCCCCGAGGTTGGCGGCGTTGTTGATGCCGGACACGACAATATCCGGCTCGAATTCCAGCAGGCCGGTCAGTGCCAGGTGCACGCAGTCGGTCGGCGTGCCTGCCACCGAGACGGTGTAGTGGTCAATGCGCTTGAGCCGGATCGGCAGATCAAGGGTCAGCGAATTGCTGGCCCCGGAACGATCGCGGTCCGGTGCAACCACGGTGACCACATGCGCCGCCTCGCGCAGCACGGACGCAAGCATCTGGATGCCTGCAGCGTCGACACCATCATCATTGCTGACCAGGATGCGCATCTTCGATTTAACCGCTTGATTTTCCAAGAATTCGATTCCGTCACCTTGCAGCGTGGGCGAAGCCGACCGGCATCCCCCCTGGATCCGGCAACTCCGCAAGTGCGCCGACTATTGTGCCGCAAGCGGGCCGCCGGTCCTACCCTGTCTGCGGTCACGGCTGACATCGGACGGTCATAGGCAGACCTGCACCGGCGGTTTAACCTGTGCGCATGTCGCACCCTGAAGATGAAGACCCGGCCGCACTGTTCCGTGCTGCCATCGGCGAAGTGACGCCGCTGCGCAAGGATGTCGAGCCGGCACCCGCCGCGCCGCGCCCGAAGCCGCGCGCGCGCATGGCCGAGCGCGATGAAGCCGAGGCAGCGGGTGAGTTCGCGCGCCTGCTGCGCGACAGCACGCCACTGGAAGCGGGCGACGTTGCCAGCTATCGCCGCGACAACCTGCCACCGCGCATGTTCCAGCGCCTGAAGCGCGGCCAGTACTCGGTGCAGGACGAACTGGACCTGCACGGCGCCACCGCGGCCCAGGCCGAGGCAATGCTGCGCCAGTTCCTGCTGGAGGCGCACGCACACGAACACGGCTGCGTGCGCATCATCCACGGCAAGGGCCTGCAGGCCGACGGTGGCGCACCGGTGCTGAAAAACGTGGTCGATCGCCTGTTGCGGTTGCGCAACGACGTGCTGGCGTTCCATTCGGCACCGACCGCCCAGGGCGGCACTGGCGCGGTGCTGGTGCTGCTGGCGCGGCGCTGAAACGTCCATCCACGCATGGCGTGGATCTGCCCGGTCTTCATCCACGCATGGCGTGGATCTACTGTCCATCCCCGCATGGTGCGGATCTGCCCGGTCTTCATCCACGCATGGCGTGGATCTACTGCCCGTGTACGCACGGCGTGGATCCGGCGGTTGCCGACGCCACGCTGGATCCGCGCCAAGCGTGGATGCTCCTCCGTCCGGCGATCACGCCTGCGAGGCATCTTCCACCGGGCCGAGTTCGTGGAGCACGGCGGTGGCGTAGCAACCGGGTGGCAGCGCGAACGACAGCTCAAGCACATCGTCGGCCAGCCACTGATGCTGCAGCAATGCAGGACGCAGCCGCAGCGCGCGCCGCTCCTGCTTCAGCCGCGCCTCTTCCAGGCCGACCCGCAACGCTTTGGACTCCTCGTCGTCCAGCGCCGCATATTCCAGTGCGCGTGCGGCGTCGCTGCTGCGCAGCTCACCCTCGCCCCACAACGGCGCGCTGGGATGGATGTCGAAACGGGCCAGACGCTCGGCCAGCACATCGCTGTAGGGCTCCGGGCCGAATACGCTGCGGCTGCCATCCAGCATCCACACTTCGCCATCCAGCGGCTGGTCCCAGCTGCCCTGCTCCACCCGTGCAGCCAGCACGCGGTTGAACAACGCCGAACGCGCAGCCGACAACAGCAGCGAACGCTGATCCTTGCGCATGCGGCGGCCACCGAACATTGCCAGTGCAGCCGGCACGTTGCCGCCATCGCGGCCAAAGCGCTGCTCGCCGAACCAGTTCGGCAGGCCACGCGTGGCGATCTGCTGAAGGCGCTCATCGATCGCGGCAGCATCACCCTGTACCTCGCGCAGCACCAGCTTGAAGCGGTTGCCGGCCAGCGCACCGCGTTGCAGCTTGCGGTTGTGCCAGGTCGCCTCGATCACTTCGATCTCGTCGCTGGCCAGTTCGGCAAGATCCGGGGCGATCCGCTTGGGCAGGTGCACGCTGAAGCGCTGGGTGGTGACGGCATTGCGATCCTTCATGCCAGCGTAGCTGACCGCCATCTCCGGCAGGCCGGCCCATTTGGCCAGTACCTTGGCCACATGCTGGGTGTTGGCGCCGCGCTTGCGGATGTGCAGCAGCAGATGTTCACCTTCACCCGTGGCCTCGAAGGCGGGCAGCTCATCGACCTGGAAGTCCTCCGGGCGGGTGCGGATGCGCGCGCGCAGCAGCGGTTCGCCAAACGCCAGTGGCAACGGGATCATGCGGCCACCAGCAGCACGACGGCCTGCGCGGCGATACCCTCACCCCGGCCGGTGAAGCCGAGCTTCTCGGACGTCGTGGCCTTGACGCTGACTGCATCCAGCGGCAACTGCAGCAGCGCGCCGACGCGCTCGCGCATTGCCAGCGCATGCGGGCCGACCTTGGGCCGTTCGCAGATCACCGTGATGTCGGTGTTGCCGACGCGCCAGCCGCGCGCGCGCAGCAGGCCGTCGCAGTGGCGCACGAACTCGCTGCTGTCCGCATCCTTCCAGCGTTCGTCGCTGGGCGGAAAATGCTGGCCGATGTCACCCAGCGCGATCGCGCCGAGCATGGCATCGCACAGGGCATGCAGGATCACATCGCCGTCGCTGTGCGCGAGCACGCCGCAGCTGTGCGGCACGTGCACGCCGCCGAGCATGATGTGGTCGCCTTCACCGAAGGCATGGACGTCATAGCCCTGGCCGATGCGGACGGGCGGGAACGGAGAGGTGGTCATGGGTGCAACCCTTTGCAGCAGGGCCACGCGGGCATCAGCCAGCGCGGCGGGAGAGTACGAATTCGAAACGGTCGAGGTCGGCCGGGGTGGTGACCTTGAAGTTGTCCTCGCTGCCTTCCACCAGCAGCGGGCGCTGGCCCTGGCGCTCCATGGCCATGGCATCGTCGGTCACCTCGATACCGGCAGCTGCCGCTTCGGACAACGCGCGGATCAGCTGGTGGCGGCGGAACAACTGCGGGGTCAATGCCCGCCACAGGCGCTCGCGCGGCTCGGTGCCATCAATGCCACCATCGTCACCGGCGCGCTTGAGGGTGTCGCGCACGGGTGCGGCGAGAATGGCACCGACAGGATCGGTACGCCCCACTTCCAGCAGGCGGCCAAGATCGGGCAGCGACAGATTCGGCCGCGCCGCATCGTGCACCAGCACGAACTCGTCGGCGCGGACACTGTCAGGCAACGCCTGCAACCCGGCCAGCACCGAGGCGGCACGGGTGGCGCCACCGATGCAGGTCAATACCGGCTTGCCATTCCATTCGCTCCAGCCCGGCCAGTCGGCATCGTCCGCGCCGATCACCACCATCGCCCCGGCCACGGCCGGATGTGCCAGCAGTGCGTCCAGGGTATGGGCGAGCAGGGTCTGCCCGCCCGCCAGCAAGTACTGCTTGGGCAGCGGCGCGCCGAAACGCGTGCCGCGACCGGCGGCCGGGACCACCACCCAGATCGCCGCGCTCATGGCACGTCCGCCGGATGGTCACCGATCTGTGCCGCGACCGGCGCAGGCTGCGCCGGCCGCGACTGCGCATCTTCCACCACGCGGTAGAACTTCTCGCCGGGCTTGATCATGCCCAGTTCGCTGCGCGCACGCTCTTCAATGGCGGACTGGCCTTCCTTGAGGTCCTTCACTTCAGCAGCCAGCGCGTCGTTGCGCTGCTGCAGACCTTCATTGTCACGTTCCTGGTTGGCGACCTGGGCTTCGAGCATCATCACTTCACCCGAATTGCCCGGGCCGAACCAGAAACGGTACTGCAGCCATGCCAGCAGCAGGGCCAGCAGCAACAGCAGCCAGCGCCAGTCGCGCATCGGCTCAGCGCTTCAGCGACACGAACGCGTCACGACCAGCGTAACGCGCGCTGGCGCCGAGGGCTTCCTCGATGCGCAGCAGCTGGTTGTACTTGGCCACGCGATCGCTGCGGCACAGCGAGCCGGTCTTGATCTGGGTCGCGGTGGTGGCAACGGCAATGTCGGCGATGGTGGTGTCTTCGGTTTCACCCGAACGGTGCGAGACCACGGCCGCGTAGCCGGCACGATCGGCCATGGCGATCGCTTCCAGGGTTTCGCTCAGGGTGCCGATCTGGTTGACCTTGATCAGGATCGCGTTGGCGGTGCCCGAATCGATGCCTTCCTGGAAGATCTTCGGATTGGTGACGAACAGATCGTCGCCGACCAGCTGCACCTTCTTGCCGATGCGATCGGTCAGCAGCTTCCAGCCCGCCCAGTCATTCTCGGCCAGGCCATCTTCGATGGTGATGATCGGGTACTGCGCGGCCCAGTCGGCGAGGAAGTCGACGAACTGATCGGAGGTCAGGCGCTTGTTCTCGCCGACCAGGTTGTACTTGCCGTTCTCGAAGAACTCGCTGGAGGCCACGTCCAGGCCGAGCAGCACGTCTTCACCGGCGGTGTAACCGGCCTTGCCGATGGCTTCCAGGATGGTATCCAGTGCTTCGACGTTGCTGCGGAAGTCCGGCGCGAAGCCGCCTTCGTCGCCCACGGCAGTGCTCAGGCCGTGGCCCTTCAGCACCGACTTCAGCGAATGGAAGATCTCGGTACCGGCCCGCAGTGCTTCGGAGAACGAGGTGAAGCCGACCGGCAGCACCATGAATTCCTGGAAGTCGACGTTGTTGTCGGCATGTGCGCCGCCGTTGATGATGTTCATCATCGGCACCGGCAGCGACGGCGTCGCGCCAGTCTTGGCGGCCAGGTACTGCCACAGGGCCTGCTTGCTGGAGGCGGCAGCAGCGTGGGCGGCGGCCATGGAAACACCCAGCAGCGCATTGGCGCCCAGGCGACCCTTGTTCTCGGTGCCGTCCAGATCGATCAGGCGACGGTCCAGGCCGGCCTGGTCGGTCGCCTCGAAGCCCTTCAGTGCGTTGGCGATGGCGCCGTTGACGTTGTCGACCGCCTTGCGCACGCCCTTGCCCAGGTAACGGGTCTTGTCGCCGTCACGCAGCTCCACCGCTTCCTTGGTGCCGGTCGAGGCGCCGGAGGGGACCGCGGCGCGACCGAACGAACCGTCCTCCAGGGTGACTTCGGCTTCCAGCGTGGGGTTGCCACGGCTGTCGAGGATTTCACGGGCATGGATGCTGCGGATCGTACTCATGGTCGGGCCGGTTACCTGTATGGAGAGGGGGCGACAAAAACGAATGCCGCGTGATTATCCCCGGCTACCGGCCACTTGCCAAATGCTTGAGCGGGATCAGCCCAGGCTGGTGCCGATCACGATCAGCAGCAATGACAGCAGCATCACCAGCAGGGCACCGGCGATGGCCGCACACACCTGCCCACGCTGGCGTCGCCAGGCC
The DNA here is from genome assembly GCF_056759755.1 of Stenotrophomonas sp. STEN046. Lineage (NCBI taxonomy): Bacteria > Pseudomonadati > Pseudomonadota > Gammaproteobacteria > Lysobacterales > Lysobacteraceae > Stenotrophomonas > Stenotrophomonas sp. STEN046. Next base: position 14,451 of record NZ_JBRRDR010000019.1, on the reverse strand, counting down.
AGCACCATCGCCACCAGGCTGCCCACGAAAGACAGCGCCAGCACCACCAGCGCACCCAGTATCCAGAACTGCATGGCCCGCATGCCATGGTTGCCGTCGCCGGGCGAACCGAAGCTTGCGGCGAACGCCAGGAGCGCGCCCGCCAGTGCGGCCCAGGCCAGCAGGGACAGCAGCAGGGACAGCGCGCCCCAGGGCCATCGGCGAGGGACAGCCATCGTATTCATCGGAGCAGGTCCCTCAGAGTAGATCGTGCAGCAGGATGCCGACCCACAGCGCCAACAGGACTACCGCCAGTGCGGCGCTCGCCCGCCCCCGGTTCAGCCGCCAGGCCAGCGCGGCAGCAATGAATCCACCACTGATGGCCAGCAGCTCGGCCACCGCCAGGGCGATGACGAAGGGCATCAGGTTGACCACCGGCCCGCCCGCGCTGGCGGGCCGCATTCCGGCGCCGAACAGCATGCCGATGGCAAAAATGCCCGACACGGCCAGGATCGCCAGCGCCAGCGCGATCACGCCCCAGGGCCAGCGGCGCCAGCCATGGCGACGCTGGGAGTCCAGCGCCGCCTGCGAACCAGGCCTCACGCGAAGCGCGAGAAGCCGTGCTTCTTGGTCACCGCGTCGAGCTCCATCAGGGTCTCGAGCAGGGCTTCCATCTGGTCCAGCGGCCATGCATTGGGGCCATCGGACAGCGCCTTGGACGGGTCCGGATGGGTTTCGGCGAACAGGCCGGAAATACCCACCGCCACCGCGGCACGGGCCAGCACCGGCACATGTTCGCGCTGGCCGCCGGAACTGGTGCCCTGCCCGCCCGGCAGCTGCACCGAATGGGTGGCATCGAACACCACCGGGCAACCGGTATCGCGCATCACCGCCAGCGAGCGCATGTCGCTGACCAGGTTGTTGTAACCGAAGCTGGCGCCGCGCTCGCAGACCATGATCTGCTCGTTGCCGGTGGCCTTGGCCTTTTCCACGACCGGCTTCATGTCCCACGGCGCCAGGAACTGGCCCTTCTTGATGTTGACCGGCTTGCCGGCCGCACACACCTTGCGGATGAAATCGGTCTGGCGGACCAGGAACGCCGGGGTCTGCAGCACGTCCACCACCGAGGCTACTTCATCCATCGGGGTGTACTCATGCACGTCGGTCAGCACCGGCACGCCAATCTGCTTCTTCACCTCGGCCAGCACCTTCAGGCCTTCTTCCATGCCCGGGCCACGGAAGGCCGTACCGGAGGTACGGTTGGCCTTGTCGAAGCTGGACTTGAAGATGAAGTTCACGCCGAGCCTGTCGGTCACTTCCTTCAGCTTGCCAGCGGTGTCCAGCTGCAGCTGCATCGACTCGATCACGCAGGGGCCGGCGATCAGGAACAGGGGCTGGTCCAGCCCGACCTCGAATCCACACAGTTTCATGGCGTTTCCTTGTTGTCCGCTGCACCGGCGGGGCCGGTGCGCAGGGGTTGAAGCGTGCAAGATGGGGGCCGGCGGCCCCCATGACAAGTCAGGCGCGGGCTTCCTGCAACAGCTTGCCACCGGCCTTGCGCTCGCGCGCGGCACGGATGAAGCCGATGAACAGCGGGTGGCCATCGCGCGGGGTGGACAGGAATTCCGGGTGCGCCTGGCAGGCCAGGAACCACGGGTGCGCATCGCGCGGCAGCTCGACCACTTCCACCAGGGTGTCATCCATCGACTTGCCGGCAATCACCAGCCCGGCATCTTCCAGCTGGGTGCGATAGCGGTTGTTGAACTCGTAACGGTGGCGATGGCGCTCGGCCACCACGTCCTTGCCGTACAGCTCGCGCGCCAGGGTGCCCGGCTTCAGGCGCTGCTCCTGCAGGCCCAGGCGCATGGTGCCGCCGAGGTCACTCTTGTCGTCGCGCTTCTCGACATCGCCGCTGGCGGTGCGCCACTCGGTGATCAGGCCGATCACCGGGTTCGGCGACTGCCGGTCGTTCTCGGTGCTGTTGGCGCCTTCCAGGCCGACCACGTTGCGCGCGTAGTCGACCACGGCGGCCTGCATGCCGTAGCAGATGCCGAAGTACGGCACCTTCTGCTCACGCGCGTACTGCGAGCTGAGCACTTTGCCTTCAAATCCGCGGTCACCGAAGCCACCCGGCACCAGGATGCCATCGACATCAGCCAGCGCCGACATGTCGCTGCCTTCCAGGTCCTGCGCTTCCAGCCACTTCAGCTTGACCTTGGTGCGCTGGCGCAGGCCACCGTGCTTGAGCGCTTCACCGACCGACTTGTAGGCATCCTGGTGATCGACGTACTTGCCGACCACGGCGATGGTGACCTCGTCCAGCGGGTGCAGGGTCGCATCGACCGCGGCCTCCCACTCGTGCAGGTCGGCCGGACCGGCCTTGTCGCCCAGCTTGAACTGATTGACGACGATGTCGTCCAGGCCCTGCGCGTGCAGGCCGAACGGAATGCGATAGAGCACGTCGACGTCGGGCACGCTGATCACCGCGCGCTCGGAGACGTTGGTGAACTGGGCAATCTTGCGGCGCTCCGAATCGGGCACCGGCTGCTCGGAACGGCATAGCAGCACGTCCGGCTGGATGCCGATCGAGCGCAGCTCCTTCACCGAGTGCTGGGTCGGCTTGGTCTTCAGTTCGCCCGCGGCCGCGATGTACGGCACCAGCGTCAGGTGCATGAACAGCGCCTTTTCCGGGCCGCGCTCGGTGCGCACCTGGCGGATGGCTTCCAGGAACGGCAGCGACTCGATATCGCCAACGGTGCCACCGATCTCCACCAGCGCCACATCGAAGCCCTCGGTGGCCTCATCCATGCAGCGGCGGATTTCGTCGGTGATGTGCGGGATGACCTGCACGGTGGCACCCAGGTAGTCGCCGCGACGCTCCTTGCGGATGACTTCCTCGTAGATGCGGCCGGTGGTGACCGAGTTCTTGCGGCTCAGGCGGGTACGCACGAAGCGTTCGTAGTGGCCCAGGTCGAGATCGGTCTCGGCGCCGTCGTCGGTGACATAGACCTCACCGTGTTGGAACGGGCTCATCGTGCCCGGGTCGACGTTGATGTACGGGTCGAGCTTCATCATCGTGACCTTCAGGCCACGGGCTTCGAGGATCGCGGCCAGTGACGCAGCGGCAATACCTTTACCGAGCGAGGACACCACGCCGCCGGTTACGAAAATCAAGGGAGTCATGGCTGCAAGCATCCTGTCTGGAAATGGAAAACGGCAGCGCCACGCCTGCCCGAGGGGCGGGCGTGGAGCAGAAAGGGGGTTTTCCGGTTCGCTGCGGCAGCGAGGGAGGCGGCGGTCCAGCCGGCGGCAATCGCCTGGCAGGAACCCTCGTGCGAGGTCGGGGCGGCCGTGCCGGTCATTTCGACCGTCACCTGCGACCCGCTTTGCTGGAGGCCACGCATGGCCGTTCCAGCCCATTCGCAAAGGGTGGACACGCACTTACTCCCGGAAAGCCATAGTTTACAGATAGATGGCCGCCAACCCAAGGGGCTTGTGCGACCCATTCAAAAGAAAACGCCCCGCAATGCGGGGCGTTCAGGGGCAGAGCCTTTACGGCAAAGGCGCCTGGAGCAGAAGCATTACTTCTTCTTCCTGGCCTCTTCCTCTTCTTCCTGCTGCGGCACCGGCTGGCCCTTGGCCTTCATTTCAGCGTTGGCCTGGGCACGGCGCTTGGCCTTGGCGTCGGCCTCGGACTGCGCCTTGTCGGCCTGGTCACCCTGCTGCGGGGCCGGCTGGCCGGCGTTCTGCGCCAGCACCAGCGGCACTGCAACGGCGGCAGCGGCCAGGATCGCAATGGTCAGCAACTTCTTCATGGAGTCCTCCTCGCGGTATGGCTTGGACCTGTTGGTCCAACTAGGGGCGCCGGCGTTCAGATTCCAGCGACTGTCATTTTACCCCCTTGCGCCCGCCGAGGCTGAACCGCAGGCGTGCAAAATCACCGGCCAGACCGCACACTTGCGCGTCGCTCCAAGCTTTCGAAGACAGATGAACGCCCGCTATAACGCCGCCGATATTGAAGTCCTGTCCGGCCTTGACCCGGTCAAGCGCCGCCCCGGCATGTATACCGACACCGCACGCCCGAACCACCTGGCGCAGGAAGTGATCGACAACTCGGTGGACGAGGCCCTCGCCGGCCACGCCCGTTCGATCGAGATCACCCTGTTCAAGGACGGCAGCGTGGAGGTCAGCGATGACGGCCGCGGCATGCCGGTGGACATCCATCCGGAAGAGAAGATCCCGGGCGTCGAGCTGATCCTGACCCGCCTGCATGCCGGCGGCAAGTTCAACAACAACAACTACACCTTCTCCGGCGGCCTGCATGGCGTGGGTGTCAGCGTGGTCAACGCGCTGTCGACGCTGGTGGAAATCCACATCAAGCGCGAAGGTGCCGAGCACCGCATCACCTTCCGCAATGGCGACCGCGCCTCGCCGCTGGAAGTGGTCGGCACCGTTGGCAAGAAGAACACCGGCACCCGCCTGCGCTTCTGGCCCGACCCCAAGTATTTCGACACGCCCAAGTTCGCCGTGCGTGCGCTCAAGCACCTGCTGCGTGCCAAGGCGGTGCTGTGCCCGGGCCTGACCGTCAAGCTGACCGACGAGGCCACCGGCGACGTCGACACCTGGTACTACGAAGACGGCCTGCGCGATTACCTGAAGCTGGAGCTGGGTGATCGGGAGTCGCTGCCGGCCGATCTGTTCGTGGGCAACCTGAAGAAGGACACCGAGATCGTCGACTGGGCTGTCGCCTGGCTGCCGGAAGGCGAGCTGGTGCAGGAAAGCTACGTCAACCTGATCCCGACCGCACAGCACGGCACCCATGCCAACGGCCTGCGCACTGGCCTGACCGAAGCGCTGCGCGAATTCTGCGACTTCCGCAATCTGCTGCCGCGCGGCGTCAAGCTGGCCCCGGAAGACGTGTGGGACCGCGTGTCGTTCGTGCTGTCGCTGAAGATGACCGACCCGCAGTTCAGCGGCCAGACCAAGGAACGCCTGTCCTCGCGCCAGGCCGCCGGTTTCGTCGAAGGCGCCGCGCACGATGCGTTCAGCCTGCTGTTGAACCAGAACGTCGAACTGGGCGAGAAGATCGCGCAGATCGCCATCGAGCGCGCCAGTGCCCGCCTGAAGACCGAAAAGCTGGTCGTCCGCAAGAAGGTCACCCAGGGCCCTGCGCTGCCGGGCAAGCTGGCCGATTGCATCAGCCAGGACCTTTCCCGTACCGAGCTGTTCCTGGTGGAGGGTGACTCCGCAGGTGGCAGCGCCAAGCAGGCCCGCGACAAGGATTTCCAGGCGATCCTGCCGCTGCGCGGCAAGATCCTCAACACCTGGGAAGTGTCCTCCAACAGCGTGCTTGCCTCGGAAGAAGTGCACAACCTGGCCGTTGCCATCGGTTGCGACCCGGGCAAGGAAGACATCAGCGGCCTGCGCTATGGCAAGGTGGTGATCCTGGCCGATGCGGACTCCGATGGACTGCATATCGCGACCCTGCTGACCGCCCTGTTCCTCAAGCACTTCCCGGCGCTGGTCGATGCCGGCCACGTGTTCGTGGCGATGCCGCCGCTGTTCCGTATCGATGTGGGCAAGCAGGTGTTCTACGCCCTGGACGAAGAGGAAAAGCGCTCGATGCTGGACAAGATCGAGCGCGAGAAGATCAAGGGCGCCATCAACGTGACCCGCTTCAAGGGCCTGGGCGAAATGAATCCGCCGCAGCTGCGTGAATCCACCATCCATCCCGACACGCGCCGGCTGGTGCAGTTGACCGTGGATGACCGCGAGCAGACCAGCTCGCTGATGGACATGCTGCTGGCCAAGAAGCGTGCGGGTGATCGCAAGGGCTGGCTGGAAAGCAAGGGCGACCTCGCTTCGCTGGAAGCCTGATCCCCGACCGGGGTCGGAGCCGTTGCCCACCGGGAAACGGTTCTGACCTCGTTATCCGGTCGTGCCGGCCGTTTCATGCGCCTGCGGGGCCATTACGCCCCCATCGGCAAACCCTGCGGGTCCATAATGCGCGCTCATCTGCGTGGACGACCGAATTGCCCGCCAACTCGCTGCTGTTTCCCGGCCTGCCGCTGCACAGCGCACGCCTGGTGCTGAGCCCCATTCGCCGCGACGATGCGGCGGCCCTGTTTGCCCTGCAGTCCGACCCGGACGTGATGCAGTGGTGGAATCACCCGGCATGGACGCGCCCTGCCGAGGCACGCGCGCAGATCGATGACGACCTGGCCGCACAGCTCACTGGCGCGCAGCTGAAACTGGCGCTGCGCGAATCCCGGGACGGCCCGCTGCTGGGCATCTGCGTGGTGTTCGCCCTGGATCGCGATGCCGCACGCGCGGAAATCGGCTACCTGCTGGCACCCGGCATGCAGGGGCACGGCTACATGCACGAGGCCCTGCAGCGGCTGCTGGCCTACCTGTTCGACACCCTGCAACTGCACCGCGTAGAGGCGGAGATCGATCCGCGCAACCTTGCCTCCGCGCATGTGCTTGAACGCCTTGGTTTCCTTCGCGAGGGCCTGTTGCGCCAGCGCTGGCGCATCAAGGGCGAACTGGCGGACTCGGCGGTATACGGGCTGCTGAGTGGCGACAGCGCACGCACCGACCGGCCCACTTGACCCGATCAGGCCGCAATGCCGGGCCATGCCTTTGGACACATACGGCGCGCAGCACCCCGTTCTAGCATCGGGGTCCCTTCCCGCTGCCGTACTGGTGCCATGAAGTTCCTGCTGCATTCTGCCGCGCTCTGCGTCGGCCTGCTGGTCGCCCCTGCCTGCGTACTCGCCGCCCCGGGCACAGACGGCAAAGCCGAAACAAAAGAAGAAAAGACCGAAGCCACTCCACTGCCGGCCGATGCATCGGCTCGCCAGAGCATGCGCCTGGCCGGCCGCACCCTGGACTACACCGCCACCGTCGGCACGCTGCCCGTGCGTGATGCCCAGGGCAAGGTGATCGCCGATGTGGTGTTCACCGCCTACACCATGCCGGGCAAGGATCGACCGGTGACCTTCGCCCTCAACGGCGGCCCCGGCGCATCCTCGGTGTACCTCAACCTGGGCGCCATCGGCCCGAAGGTGGTGACCTTCGGTTCGGAAGGCGACAGTGCCTCGGCACCTGCGCGGTTGCACGACAACCCCGGTACCTGGCTGGATTTCACCGACATGGTGTTCATCGACCCGGTCGGGACCGGCTTCAGCCGCGCGCGTATCGGCGACGACGAAGCCAAGAAGGCGCTGTACAACCCCAGTGCCGACATCGAGTACCTCTCGCGCTCGATCTACGACTGGCTGCTGCGCAACCAGCGCATGGCCTCGCGCAAGTACCTGACCGGCGAAAGCTATGGCGGTTACCGCGGCCCGCGCATCACCCATTTCCTGCAGACCCGCCTGGGCGTGGCGATGAACGGCCTGGTGCTGGTGTCACCGTACCTGAGCCCGACCCTGGAAGACAACGCCGATGTCTCGCCGATGGCGTGGATGCAGACGCTGCCCTCGATTGCCGCCGCGCACCTGGAGCGCCAGGGCAAGCTGACCGATGCGGCGATGCGTGAGGTGGTGGAGTACACCCGTGGCGACTACGCAACCGCGCTGATGAAGGGGCGCAGCGATCCGCAGGCGACCGAAGCAATGCTGCGCCGGGTGGCAGAGCTGACCGGACTGGACCCGCAGTTCGTGCGTCGCGCCGGCGGCCGCCTGGAGACCCAGGCCTACCTGCGCGAAGTGTTCCGCGACAAGGGCACGCTGGGCAGCCGCTACGATTCCAACGTGACCGCCTTCGATCCGTTCCCGAACGATCCGGAACAACGCGCCAACGATCCGCTGCTGGACAGCATCATCGCGCCGACCACCACGGCGATGGTGGACTTTGTGACCCGCGAGGTGGGCTGGAAGGTGGATGCACGCTACCAGGCGCTGAACTACGAGGTGAACCGCCTGTGGGACCGCAATGGCGATCTGCGCGAAGGTGCGGTGACCCAGCTGCGCCAGGCGGTGGCGATCGATCCGCACCTGCAGGTGCTGATCGTGCACGGCTGGAATGACCTGTCGTGTCCGTTCATGGGTTCGATCCTGACCGTGGACCAGATGCCGACGATGGGCAGCAATCCGGATCGTGTGCAGGTGCGCAGCTATCCGGGCGGGCACATGTTCTACAGCCGCGCGGACAGCCAGGCGGCGTTCCGGAAGGATGTGCAGGCGTTGTTCCAACGTAATTGAGGGGGCTCGGCCGGGCCTGCGGCCCGGCACCCGCTGACGGCAACTGCCACTGCAACGGCAACGTCAAAAGCCGGGTTTCCGTGGGCTGGCGAGGTGGGGTGGGTATGCAGGACACGCCGTAAACCCATCCATGGGGGCTCGATGGCGCCATCCATGGCGCCAACGGTCCTGCATACCCACCCCACCCCGCCGCTGACAGTGTCCGGGCGCTGTTGGTGGGTGCCGACCGTTGGTCGGCACGGGGCCGGATGCCGTTGCTTGGCAACGGGCCCTGCCCTTGTTTCTGCTCTGGTAGGTGTCGACCTTGGTCGACACGATGGATATGGAAAAACGATCTGCCCATGAAAAAAGCCCGCCGGAATCCGGCGGGCTTTTTGTCTGCTGCGTTGAAGGCCGTACTCAGGCCCAGCCGAACAGCTCGAACAGCTTCAGGATCAGGTACGCACAACCGCCGGCGGCGGGGATGGTCAGGATCCAGGCCCAGACGATGCGCTCGATCACGCCCAGGCGCAGCGAACGCGGGTTCTTGGCAAAGCCCACGCCCATGATCGCGGTGGAGATGCTGTGGGTGGTCGAGACCGGCATGCCGAAGTGGGCGGCCACGGTCAGCACGGTGGCCGAGCTGGTCTCGGCGGCAAAACCGTGGATCGGGTGCAGCTTGACCATCTTGTGACCCAGGGTCTTGATGATCTTCCAGCCGCCCGACGCAGTACCGGCAGCCATCACCACGGCACAGGTCAGCACGATCCACATGGCGATGCCATCACCGGCATGTGCGTCCGGGTGCATGAAGGCCAGCCAGGACGGCAGATCGTTCAATGCGCCGGTCGCCTCGGCGCCGATCAGGGTCATGGCGATGATGCCCATGGTCTTCTGTGCATCGTTGTGGCCATGGGCAAAGCCCATGTAGGCCGCCGAGGCGATCTGGGCCTTGCCGAAGAACGCGTTGACGATGCGCGGGCGGGCCAGGCGGCCGATCACACCCCCGATTTTTGCCAGGCCGGCAATCAGCGCCCACAGCAGCAGCATCACCACGATACCGAGCAGGAAGCCGGCGATCGGCGAGGTGATCATCGGCACGAACACCTTCCACAGCAGGCCCTTGTTCTGCGCCCAGCTGCCCAGCCGTTCCGACCAGATCAGCGCGTCCCAGTTGTTGTGGGCCGCCGCCAGGCCGGCGCCGCAAAGGCCACCGATCAGTGCGTGCGAGGAGGAGGACGGCAGGCCCTTCCACCAGGTGATCAGGTTCCAGATGATGCCGCCCAGCAGCGCGCACAGGATCACCTGCGGGGTCACATCGACCACGTTGGTGTTGAGCAGGCCCGAGGCGATGGTCAGTGCGACTGCGGTACCGGTCAGGGCACCGAGCAGGTTCATGAAGGCGGCAAGCATCACCGCCCAACCGGGCGACAGCACTTTGGTTGCCACCACGGTAGCGATGGAGTTGGCGGTGTCGTGGAAGCCGTTGATGAACTCGAAGACGAGTGCGGCAAGGATCACCACCAGGACGAGGGTGAGCATCGGTACCGGTCCGTCAGCTGTTTTTCAGAACGATCTGGTACGCCACCACACCGGCTTCGCGGCAGCGGTCGATGGCTTTTTCCAGGATCTCGAAGAATTCCTTGAGCAGGAACATCTGCAGGTTGTCCAGGCGACCGGAGTAGATGTCGCGGTACAACTCCAGCATCAGGCGATCCGCCTCGTTCTCCAGCGAACGCAGGCGCTCGTTGAGCGCGGTCATCCGGTCCAGATTCATGTGGCGCAGGTCGGCCACCATTTCCACCACCACGCTGGCGGCCTGCTCCAGCATCGCCGCGCGCGGCGCGAAGTCGATGTGCTCCAGGTGGGTCGTGGCCAGCGAATAGCGATCGGCGAACTTCTCGATCTGCTTGGGAATCTTGTACAGCGCCGAGCCCAGCGCTTCGATGTCTTCGCGCTCGATCGGGGTCATGAAGCTGTCCACCAGCGCCTGGCTGATCTTGTCCGAGGCGGCGCGTTCGCGCAGGCGGGCAAGCTTGAAGGCGTCCAGCGCCGGCTGGCGATCGGCATCGCGCAGCATCGAATGCAGTGCCTTGGCGGCATCGGAGGCCGCGACGGCAGCCTCATCAAGCAGGGTGTAGAACTGTTTGCCGGAACCGAAAATGGTCTGCAGAGAGAACATTGAGAAACCTGTCAGCCGTCGCGGGAAGGACGGCACCAGGACGAATTATGACGGCTAGATGACCATCACGGGTATCCCCACGCCGTTTCGGGGGCTGCAACCGCCAAAACTGAACAGGCAGTTGCCACCGTGCCACGCCCCTTTGCTAAGATGCCAGCGCGCCCCCGGGCGCACCCTATGGACGACGACCCTTATCCCCCAGCGCCGCGCCGGACCCCGTTCCTGAGCGCCAGCCGCCATCGCAAGCACCCGCCCTCCCTGCCACCAACCGGGGACGATGCCCGTGTTTGAAATGATCCTGATTGTCTTCGCGCTGGTTCTGCTGAACGGCTTCTTCGCCATGTCCGAGATGTCGGTCATGACCTCGCGCAAGAGCCGCCTGAAGCAGCTGGCCGGGACGTCCAAGCGCGCCGCCAAGGCGCTTGAGCTGTCGGAGAAGCCCGAAGCCTTCCTGTCGACCGTGCAGATCGGCATCACGGTGATCGGCGTGCTGACCGGCTTCCTTGGCGGTGAAGCACTTGGCGAAGCCATCGGCGGCTGGATCCAGGGCCTGATGCCCGGCTTCGCCTACGCCGGCGGCCTGGGCAAGGCGCTGGCGGTGACGTTCATCACCTTCGTCACGCTGATCTTCGGCGAACTGGTGCCCAAGCGTCTGGCCCTGACCCGTTCGGAGGATATTGCCGGCCTGGTCGCGCTGCCCATGAGCTGGCTGGCCACCTTGGCCTTCCCCTTCGTCTGGCTGCTGTCCAAGACCACCCAGCTGGTGCTGCGCCTGTTCGGCCTGGGCAAGGACGAGGTGGCTTCGGTCACCGAAGAGGAAATCCGCATGCTGGTGGCCGAGAGCCACGAGGCCGGCGTGATCGACAGCCACGAGCGCGACATGATGAACCGGGTCATGCGCCTGGGCGACCGCACCGCCGACAGCCTGATGACCCCGCGCAACCGGATCGCCTGGCTGGACACCCTGGGCGGTCTGGACAAGAACCTGGAGATCATGGCCGAGCACGAGTTCTCGCGGTACCCGGTGTACCGCGACAACGACATGGACGTGGTCGGCGTACTGGAACTGAAGTCGCTGGCCACGCGCATGGCGCGCGGTGACAACGCGCTGTTCCAGACGCTGCGCGAGCCGCTGTACGTCTCCGAATCCACGCACGCGATGAAGCTGCTGGAGATTTTCCGCGAAGAACAGCAGTCGATGGCGCTGGTGGTGGACGAGTACGGCGAGATCCAGGGCCTGGTGACCATCAGCGATCTGATGGGTGCGGTGGTTGGCCGCCTGCAGGCCACCGAAAATGCCGACGAAGACGCGCTGGTGGTGACCCGCGAAGACGGTTCGCTGCTGGTCGACGGTTCGTTGCCGATCGAAGACCTGCGCGAGCTGATCGGCACCAACGACCTGCCCGACGCCGAGGAAGGCGATTACTACACGCTGGCGGGCATGTGCATCCACTTCTTCGGGCGCATCCCGCATGCCGGTGAATACTTCGACTGGGCCGGCTGGCGCTTCGAGGTGGTCGACCTGGACGGGGCGCGTGTGGACAAGCTGCTGCTGCGCACGCTGTCCGACGAGCAGGCCGATGAGCTCACCGCCTGAGTCCGGAACCGGCGCGGCGCCGGAGTATCGCAACGAGGGCATCCGCACCCTGCTGGCGATGTTCGCCTTCGGTGACCCCGCCCAGCACATGAAGCTGGGACAGATCCTGCAGGATCTGCAGCAGAGCGCCTTCGGCGTGTTCCTGTTCGTGGCGATCCTGCCGGCATTCATTCCGATACCCGGCCTGGGCGGAGCGGTCAGCGGCCCACTGGTGATCCTGATCGGGCTGCAGATGCTGTTCTGCATGCGCCGGCCCTGGCTGCCCGGTTTCATTGCCCGCCGCGGCCCCCGGCGCGGCACCATGCACCGCTTCCTGGACCGCATCGATGGCGCGCTGCGCCGCCTCGACCGCATGCTGAAGCCGCGCATGCCACAGCTGCTGACACCCGCGCCGGCACACGCCTTCAGTGGCCTGCTGCTGGTGCTGCTGGGCCTGCTGCTGTCGCTGCCCATTCCCTTCACCAACTACCTGTTCGGCTTCCAGCTGCTGTTGTTCGCATTGGCGCTGCTGGAGCGCGATGGCGCACTGATGCTGTTCAACTGGATTGCCGCGCTGGTGGCAATCGCCTTCTTCGGCTTCAGTTCCGGGCAATTGGTGGGCTATACGGTGGACCTGTTCCAGCGCTGGTTCTGAGCGCCTGCCGCTGCGCTCGCCGGGCGGGGCGCTACCCCTGAGCCCCGCCCGGTAGCGCCGGGCCATGCCCGGCGGGTTACCGCAATCAACGCAGATCGATGAAACCGTTGTCGCCCAACGGTGCCGGCTCGTCCTGCACCGCCGACAACACGAAACTCAGCGCCGAGCCCAGCAAGGTGCCGGGACCGTCCCAGTACTCGGCAGTCTCGGCACGCACATGGATCAGGCGCAGGTTGGGATCGTCTGGGCCGCCGGGGAAGAACAGCTTCATTGCCGGTGACCACAGCTCCTCGACCTTGGAGCGGTCATCGACGATATCGGCCACCCCGGCCACCGACACATAGGTATTTTTCGATGGCGAGGCATAGGCCACGTTGACCCGCGGGTCGAGCGCGATCTCGGCCACTTTCGGACTATCGGCTGCGGTGGCGAACCACAGGTCACCATCGAAGGCGACCTGCTGGGTGCCCAGTGGACGGCTGTACAGACGGCCGTCGACGCCGGTGGTGGTGAACATCGCCACCTCGACATCCTTGATCAGCTCAGCCAATCGAGCGATGTGCTCTGCACGGGGATCGGTCATGTGGGGACTCCAGAGTGGGGAGCCCCCATCAGACGCCAGCCGGCTGCTATGGGCCGTGATGCAATTGTTCAGCCCGCGTGGCGGGCGTGCCAGGCCTGCATGGTCAGTTCAAACGAACGCAGGCGCGCGCGGTGGTCGTACAGGTTGGCGGTGAGCAACAGCTCGTCCGGCGCGTGGCGATCGACAAAGGCGGCAATGCCCTCGGCCACCTGCTGCGGATCACCCAGCACGGTACAGGCCAGCGCCCGTTCCACGCCCAGCTTTTCATGCGGCTCCCAGAACGCTTCAATATCGTCGATCGGCGCGGGAATCTTGCCCGGCCGCCCCCTGCGCAGGTTGACGAAGCTCTGCTGCTGGGTGGTGAACAGCCGCCGTGACTCGGCCTCGCTGTCACTGGCCACCACGTTCAGCGCCAGCATTGCGTGCGGTTGCTTGAGCGTGGCCGAGGGCCGGAATTCGCGGCGGTACACCGCCAGTGCTTCGTCCATGGCATCGGGCGCAAAGTGCGAGGCGAACGCATAGGGCAGGCCCATCGACGCGGCCATGCGTGCACCAAACAGGCTGGAACCGAGAATCCAGGTCGGCACGCGCAAGCCACCGCCGGGCACCGCCTGCACGGCCTGGCCCGGCTGCACCGGCTCGAAGTAGTGCAGCAGTTCACGCACGTCCTGCGGGAACTGGTCGGCACTGTCGAAGTAGCGCCGCAGCGCGCGGGCGGTCGGCTGATCGGTACCGGGCGCGCGTCCCAGCCCAAGATCGATGCGATCCGGGTACAGCGATGCCAGGGTGCCGAACTGCTCGGCGACCTGCAGCGGCGCATGGTTGGGCAGCATGATGCCGCCGGCGCCGACGCGGATGCGCTGGGTGCCACCGGCCACATGGCCGATCAGCACAGCGGTGGCCGCGCTGGCGATGCCGGGCATGTTGTGGTGCTCGGCCAGCCAGTAGCGGCGGTAGCCCAGCGCATCGGCGTGCTGGGCCAGTTCGAGCATGTTGGCGAAGGCGGCAGTGGTATCGCTGCCCTCGCAGACCGGGGCGAGGTCGAGAATCGACAACGGGATCATCAGGCGGGTTTCCATCACAAGATGCTGTGTGGATGGGGCCGCATGGGGCCAAGGCCAGTGCCGGTGGCGGGATGCTGATTCCTGTGGGACGGATTCAGGGCCTGCTTGGCATGGCCCGGGGGCCACGGCGTGTACGCAACGCCGCCGCACTGGCACCGTCTTCCAGCAACCGCGCCTGTACCTGCAGGCTGCCACCGGCCAGCACCTGCGCCTGGCTGGCCTGCAC